>NZ_JCALDH010000018.1:0-51245 GCF_059812765.1 Mycobacterium sp. NGS39
CGCCAGCTCGCGGCCGCCGATGGTCACCGGCACTTGGTGCACGCCCAGCCACATGCTCGCGATCGCGCCGAGCGCGCCGGTCATGTCGCTGTTGGCGGCGACGAGCTGGATCAGCACGACGGCGGCGATCACCAGGAGCGCCACCAGCGACGGACCGAACGCGACCGTCAGCAGGTCGCGCGCCTGGCGCTGATCCGCCGCCCCGTTGCGGTCCACTAACGGCTTAGCGGCCAACCGGGTATCGGGGCCCTTCTATGCCGGCGGCGGACCGGACGGCGACTGGTCCTGCGGGCGCACCTGCTGGACCTGCTGAGTGGGCGCCTCGTGCTGCGGCTGCTGCTCACCAAGACCGGACGTGCTCGGCGGCTGGGCGTAGGTGGGAAATCCGGTGGGCGGGGTGGGCGGACCCTCGTGCTGACCCGGACCTTGGCCGCCCTGCCCCTGGCTGTGCGCGCCGAACCCGCCGGTCGACGGGCCGCCCTGGTAGCCGCCGTACTGCTGCTGGTAGCCGTGCTGCTGCGGGTAGCTCGGCGGCGCCCCCTGCGGTCCGGTGGGCGGGCCGGACAGCTGCGGCTGGCCGTAGTAGCCGCCGTACTGCTGGTAGGGGTCGTACTTGGGCCGCGGCGCCGGCGGCGTCACCACGCCGGCGTCCAACAGCAGCGCCCCGATCGCAGCGAGGGTCTGCAGCGCCGCGAGCACCACGATGACGATCAGTGCCCAGTCGGCGGCGTCGGCGTTCTTGATCAGTTCCCAGATGGTCAGCAGGAAGCCGACGACGGCGATCGCGGTGACAACCGCGGTGTGGTTGCGCTGCTTGGGCAGCAGGGCGATCGCAGCGAACAGCGCGGCGAACAACGCCGCGATCACGCCGAGGCTCACCACGCCGGAGGGCGAGTCGCTGGACTTCCAGACCGGCCCGAAGCTGAGGAGGTATTCGGCAAGCCCCAGGACCGCAACCGCGGCCAGTAGGTATAGGGGCAGTTTGCTTGCCGCCGAGTCGGCTGACTCGGGCTTGGCGAATTGCGATGTCGCGGCGTACCCGCCGGATTGCTGCTGCGCACCCGGGTAACCGGGCGCTCCAGATGAGTAGGTCATAGCCTCTCCCGTGCTGTTGGCGGCGTCCGTTCGGTGGTCAATCGGTGGTCGTTGGATGGTCGGCCCCCACGCTAGCGCACCGACCTGAGACGCCGGGTAGTGCCGAGCCGAGGACCCTACCTTGTCGCCGAGCAGACGCGGAGTCGCATTACCGAGCGGCGATTCATGCGATTTGGTGTCTGCTCGCGGGCGAGCCGAGGACCCTGCCTTGCGGGCGCCGACTGGAACACGTTCTAATTCTCGGCATGGATTACGGTCTCGTTCTGTTCACCAGCGATCGCGGCATCACCCCGGCCGCCGCCGCGAAGCTGGCCGAAGACCACGGCTTTCGCACGTTCTACGTGCCCGAGCACACCCACATCCCCGTCAAGCGCGAGGCCGCGCATCCGACCACCGGCGATGCGTCGCTGCCCGACGACCGCTACATGCGCACCCTGGACCCCTGGGTGAGCCTGGGCACAGCCTGCGCCGTCACATCACGGATCCGGTTGTCGACGGCGGTGGCGCTGCCCGTCGAGCACGATCCGATCACGCTGGCGAAATCGATCGCGACGCTCGACCACCTGTCCGGCGGCCGCGTCAGCCTGGGCGTCGGCTTCGGCTGGAACACAGACGAACTCGCCGACCACGGAATACCGGGCAACCGGCGCCGCACCGCGCTGCGGGAGTACCTGGAGGCCATGCGGGCGCTGTGGACGCAGGAGGAGGCCTCCTACGACGGCGAGTTCGTGAAGTTCGGGCCGAGCTGGGCGTGGCCCAAACCCGTGCAGTCGCACGTGCCGGTGCTCGTCGGCGCCGCCGGTACGGAGAAGAACTTCAAGTGGATCGCCCGCAGCGCCGACGGCTGGATCACCACCCCGCGTGACTTCGAGATAGACGAGCCGGTGCGGCTGCTGCAGCAGGTGTGGGCCGACGCCGGCCGCGACGGCGCGCCGCAGATCGTCGCACTCGACTTCAAGCCGGTGCCCGAGAAGCTGGCGCGCTGGGCCGAACTCGGCGTCACCGAGGTGCTGTTCGGGCTGCCCGACCGCAGCGAGGACGAGGTCGCCGCGTACGTCGAGCGACTGGCCGGGAAGCTGGCCGCCGCCGTCTAGAGGCTCTTGAGGATCTGCCGGGCCAGCTCGGCCGTCGCCGACGGGGTCTTGCCCACCTTGACGCCCGCGGCCTCCAGCGCTTCCTTCTTGGCTGCCGCGGTGCCCGACGAGCCGGACACGATCGCCCCCGCATGGCCCATCGTCTTGCCCTCCGGCGCGGTGAAACCCGCGACGTAGCCGACGACCGGCTTCGACACGTTGGCCTTGATGTAGTCGGCGGCGCGTTCCTCGGCGTCGCCGCCGATCTCGCCGATCATCACGATCAGCTTGGTGTCGGGATCCTTCTCGAACGCCTCGATCGCGTCGATGTGCGTGGTCCCGATCACCGGGTCACCGCCGATGCCGATGCACGTGGAGAACCCGAAGTCGTTGAGCTCGAACATCATCTGGTAGGTCAGCGTGCCCGACTTCGACACCAGCCCGATCGGGCCGGTTCCGGTGATGTTGGCCGGCGTGATCCCGGCCAGCGCCTCCCCCGGCGTGATGATGCCCGGACAGTTCGGCCCGATGATGCGGGTCTTCGCACCCCTATTGAGGTTGTACTGCCACGCAAAAGCGGTGTCCTGCACCGGGATTCCCTCGGTGATCACTACCAGAAGCGGTATCTCGGCGTCGATGGCCTCGATGATCGCGTCCTTGGCGAACTTCGGCGGCACGAAGACGACGGACACGTCGGCGCCGGTCTCTTTCATCGCTTCGGCGACCGTGCCGAACACCGGGAGCTCGACGTCGTTGTCGTCCTTGTCCTTATGGCTGACCGCCGTGCCGGCCTTGCGCGCGTTCACGCCGCCGACCAGCTGGGTGCCGGCCTTGAGCATCCGCGCGGTGTGCCGCGTGCCCTCAGCGCCGGTGATGCCCTGGACGATGACCTTGCTGTCCTTGTTCAAAAAGATCGACATAGCAGTGGTCCTTTCAGGCGCTCGCGGCCATTTCGGCGGCCTTGTCGGCGGCGCCGTCCATCGTGTCGATTTCGATCACCAGCGGGTGGTTGGCCTCGGCCAGAATCCGCCGGCCCTCGTCGACGTTGTTGCCGTCCAGCCGCACGATCAGCGGCTTGGTCGCAGCGTCGCCCAGGATCTTCAGCGCGTTGACGATCCCGTTGGCGACCTCGTCGCAGGCAGTGATGCCGCCGAATACGTTGACGAACACCGACTTCACCTGCTCGTCGCCCAGCACCACGTCCAGCCCGGCCGCCATGATCTCGGCCGACGCGCCGCCGCCGATGTCCAGGAAGTTGGCCGGCTTGACGCCGCCGTGCTTCTCGCCGGCGTAGGCGACCACGTCGAGCGTCGACATCACCAGGCCGGCGCCGTTGCCGATGATGCCCACCTGGCCGTCGAGCTTGACGTAGTTGAGGTCGTGCTCCTTGGCCTTGAGCTCCAGCGGGTCGGTGGCGTCGCGGTCCTCGAACTCGGCATGGTCGGGGTGACGGAAGCTGGCGTTGGCGTCCAGCGTGACCTTGCCGTCGAGAGCCAGGATCTGGTCGTCGGGCGTGCGCACCAGCGGGTTGACCTCGACGAGCGTTGCGTCCTCGGCGACGAACATCTCCCACAGCTTCAAGATCGTCACCGCGGCGGCGTCGAGCACCTCGGCGGGCAGGTGACCTTGCTCGGCGATCGAGCGGGCAAACGCCTCGTCGACGCCCTTGGTCGCGTCCACCGGCACCTTGGCGAGCCGGTCCGGCTTGGTGGCGGCCACTTCCTCGATCTCCATGCCGCCCTCGACCGAGCACATCGCCAGATACGTGCGGTTCGCGCGGTCCAACAGGAAGGAGATGTAGTACTCCTCGGCGATGTCGCTGGCTTCGGAGACCAGCAGCTTCTTGACGACGTGACCCTTGATGTCCAGGCCGAGGATGTTCTGCGCGTGCGTGTACGCCTCGTCAGGTGTCGCCGCGTACTTGACACCGCCTGCCTTGCCCCGGCCACCGGTCTTCACCTGGGCTTTCACCATCACCGGCTTGCCGATTTCCTCAGCGATAGCTTTGGCCTCTTCGGCCGTCGTGGTCACGCGGCCGGGCGTCGTCGGGACGTTGTGCTTGGCGAACAGCTCTTTCGCCTGATACTCGAAAAGATCCATCGGCTCACTGTCTGTCGGCGGACGGGTTTGGGCTCAGCTGTGCGGGTCTGGCTCGGTGGGAACTTTATCGACACGCGCCGACGCGCTCCTCACCGCATGCCATCCATGTGGTCGACGTCACCGCCGCTGCACGTGATTCAAGTCACAAAAGGCGACGTTCCGGTGGTCTCGGTTTGCTCAAACCGTCAGCGGTTGGTTAACGTCTGCCGGAGCCAGATAACGTTTCGGTCACGGCGTAAAGGTTTCCCAGATTGGCCCAGCACCGCTTGTCCCGATCGTCATTGCGAACCACGACGAACGCTCGGAGCCGCTGGATCGACCCTCTAGACACCGAAGTCACCGACATCATCCCGTTCAACGAGTTCGGCAGCCTCGACGACGTCGAATTCCGTGAGAATGCCGCCTTCGACGCCGACTGGCAGGTGCTGCGCGCTCCCGAACTGGACGACCTCAACGACACGGACAACCTGACGCCGCTGCGTCTCGCGGTGCCCAGAGAGTTCCGCGCCGACCCCGCCGAAACCCGGGTGACTGCCCCACCGGTCCGGGGCCAGCATCGTAAAGATCCGACGTCGGGCAGCGTGGTCAAGGGACGGCTGCTGATCGCAGCGATGGCCACCGGCGCCGCCGCTGCCGCTGCCCACGCCGCCGTGCAGAGCTCCCACACCAGGTCCACCGACACGGTGCTGGCCGCCGACAGCACGTCGATGTCCGGCGCGACCGTCGAAACCGCCCGCAGCGGCGTGCAATTGGTGACGGTGACCCCGGCGGCCAGCTCGTTCGTCCACAGCGAGGAACTGGCGCGCGGCGCCGCCTACGCGCAGGAACGCGCCGACCGCGAGGCCCGGCTGTCACGGCCGCTGTTCGCGATGCCGACCCACGGCATCTTCACGTCCGGGTTCGGCTACCGCTGGGGCGTGCTGCACGGCGGCATCGACATCGCGAACTCGATCGGCACGCCGATCTTCGCGGCCTCGGACGGGGTGGTGATCGACGCAGGTCCGGCCGCTGGCTTCGGCATGTGGGTGAAGCTGCGCCACGCGGACGGCACCGTGACCCTGTACGGCCACGTCAACACGGTCAACTGCACCATCGGCGAGCGGGTGATGGCCGGCGACCAGATCGCGACGATCGGCAACCGCGGCGATTCCACCGGCCCGCACCTACACTTCGAGGTGTTGCTCAACGGCACTCAGCGCACCGACCCGGTGCCGTGGCTGGCAGCGCGCGGCATCAACCTCGGCGCGCTGACCCCCTGAGCAGTTGACATCCTCCGACGAGCCGTCGGGCCAGGAGCCGTCGAGCTTTCGCGAGCGCAGTGA
Source organism: Mycobacterium sp. NGS39 (assembly GCF_059812765.1). Classification (NCBI taxonomy): domain Bacteria; kingdom Bacillati; phylum Actinomycetota; class Actinomycetes; order Mycobacteriales; family Mycobacteriaceae; genus Mycobacterium; species Mycobacterium sp. NGS39. Next base: position 5,591 of record NZ_JCALDH010000018.1, read on the forward strand.
ACCGTCCGACGAGGGCTGCACCGGGATCATCCGCCGGCATCCGACCGGGCCTATCCCCCCGGCCGGACGCGGGGGTCAGCGACGAGCCGCTGAGCGACGACACCCGCACCAGCATCATCCGCCGACAGCCACTGCCCGGCGCGGAGTCTGACGAGCCGGCGACCGGTGTGGTGCGGCCAGCGCCCGTGCGCATCCCTGGCCAGGCCTATCTGCCGAGCAGCGCCACCGCCGTGGCCGCCTCGACGGTCAGCATTCTCAGCGGCTGGGCAACCTCGGTGGTCGCGACCGCGTTGATCACCGGCTGGTGGCGCACGGACCGGTTGTTCTGCGTGGGCGTCGGGTTCCTGACGGCCGTGTTCGGCGCCGCCACCATCACCGGAGTGATTGGGTTGCTGCTGCGCCGGCGCGTCGGGGTCTACCTGTCTGTGGTGGCCGCGGTGCTCGCGCTACTGATCTTCTCCGGCATCTTCGTCGCGGGCGCGCACATGGCCGGAATCCTCAGAGCCTTACCGGTGCTGCCGGTGGCGACGATCGCGCTGGCTGTCGCGCCCGCGACCAGGCGCTGGACAGCGGATTTCGGTGCGCAAAACGACGCTCCGCGTACGTTTGCGCACCGAAATCGCTGAAGCTGGCTATCCGGCGCCGACGCAGCCCACACCGTTCGCGCATGCGCTGGCCCCACCGGGGCCCGCGTTGGCATTCGCGCCAGGCACACCGACGTTCGCGCCCGCGGGGCCGGCGTTCGCATTCGCGCCAGGCACATCGGCGTTGGCGCCCGCTGGCCCGGCGTTCGCGCTGGACCCACGCGCATTTGCGCTCACACCGGCGGGTCCGGCGCTGGCATCGGCCCCGGGCACAGCAGCACTGGCGCCCGCGGGACCGGCATTCGCGCTGGCACCAGGCGCATTTGCGCTCACACCGGCGGGTCCGGCGCTGGCATCGGCCCCGGGCACAGCAGCACTGGCGCCTGCCGGTCCGGCGTTGGCGCTCGCCCCCGGCACGCTCGCGTTCGCGCCGCTCGGTCCAGCGCATGCGGTGCCCGTGCTGTCGATACAGCCAGATGGGCCACCGGCCAGATAACCCGCCGCATTGACAGGCGCCGACTCGTTCCACATCAGCCCCGCAACCGGAGCCGCGAAAACTGCTGTCGTCGCCGCTGCGGCAATCAACGCTCGTTTCATCGCATCTTTGGTGATCAATGTGCGCTCCCCTCAGCCGAAGTTGACCATGTCGTACCCGATGTCATCGGCGCGAAACCCGAGAAACCAACTTCCTGACGGCACCGTGCGGCCCCCCGAAACCGCTAGAGCTTCTGCAGCGGAGCGTGGTTGTGCATCAGCTTGACGCGGCCGGCGCTGCCGAAGTCGATCAGCGACATCGCCGATTCGCCCACCCCGGAGACTTCCTCGACGCGGCCCAGGCCGTACTTGTCGTGGCTGACCCGGTCGCCCGGCTCGAGCACCAGCAGCGGCCGCTTACCCGCCGCCGCGCGCGACGGCGAGGGCCTGCGCATCTCGGCACCACCGAACCGGCCCGCGCCAGAGGCAGTCGTCCCCGCCCAGGCGCCTCCGGTGACCGGTGCGCTGCGCGACGGCACTGGGTCCGTTCTGCGCCAGTCGATCAGATGCTGCGGGATCTCGCGCAGGAACCGCGACTCCGGGTTCATCATCGGTTGCCCCCACGACGACCGCACCTTCGCACGCGTGACGTACAGCCGCTGACGCGCCCGGGTGATCCCGACGTACGCCAGCCGCCTTTCCTCCGAGAGCTCCGCCGGATCGCCGAGCGCACGCATGTGGGGGAACATGCCGTCCTCCCAGCCGGTGACGAACACGACGGGGAACTCCAGACCCTTGGCGGTGTGCAGCGTCATCAGCGTCACCACGCCGGCACCGTGTTCGGGAATGTCGTCGGCGTCGGCCACCAGCGATACCCGCTCCAGGAACGCGGCCAGCGCTCCGGTCTCGGGCACGTCTTCGTCGTCGTCGTTGCGTAGTGCCGCGGCGTTGGCCAGATCGATGCTGAATTCGTGTGCGACACTTACCAATTCATTGAGGTTGTCCAGCCGGGCCAGGTCCTGCGGATCATTGGACGCCTCCAGCTCGGCGCGGTAGCCGGTACGGCTGAGCACCGCCTCCACCAACTCACCGAGTTCGTCGTCGAGCCGAGAGCGCAAGTCGTCCATCATTTCGACGAACGCGGCGATCGCCTTCTCGGACCGGGTGTTCAGCATCGGCACCCGGCCCTCGGCCGCGGCCTGCAGCGCCTCGTTGAAACTGCAGCCGGTGTTCTCCGCGTACACCGCGACGCACGCTTCGGCGCGGTCACCGATGCCGCGGCGCGGCGTGTTGAGGATCCGGCGCATGCTCACCGAGTCGCCGGGATTGTCGAGCACCCGCAGATAGGCGACGACGTCGCGAATCTCCTTGCGTTCGTAGAACCGGACGCCGCCGACGACCTTGTACGGGATGCCGGCGCGGATGAACACCTCTTCCAGCGAGCGCGACGAGTTGTTGGTGCGGTAGAACACCGCGACGTCGTTGTAGGTGATGTCGCCACGATCGGCGAGGCGGTCGATTTCGCTTGCGACGAACGCAGCTTCGTCGTGCTCGTTGTCGGCGACATAGCCGACGATCAGCTCTCCCTCACCGGCGTCGGTCCACAGCCGCTTCTCACGGCGGCCGCTGTTGTGCTTGATGACGGAGTTGGCGGCGGTCAGGATGTTCTGCGTCGACCGGTAATTCTGTTCCAGCAGAATGGTTTTCGCGTTCGGGTAGTCGCGCTCGAACTCCTCGATGTTGCGGATCGTCGCACCGCGGAACGCATAGATCGACTGGTCGGCGTCGCCGACCACGCACAGCTCTGCGGGCGGCACGTCGTCGTCGCTTTCCGTGCCGGCCAACTCGCGCACCAAGACGTACTGCGCGTGGTTGGTGTCCTGGTACTCGTCGACGAGGATGTGACGGAACCGCCGCCGGTAGTACTGGGCGATCTGCGGAAAGCGTTGCAGCACAGCCACCGTCTCACCGATCAGGTCGTCGAAGTCCAGCGCGTTGGCGGCCCGCAGCCTGCGCTGGTATTCGGCGTACACCTCGGCGACGATGCGGTTGAGGTCGTCGCCGCTTTCCGAGACGTCGGCGGCCGCCTGCTCGGGATCGACGAGCTCGTTTTTCAGGTTGGAGATGCAGTTGGCCAGCAGCCGGGGCGAGTACCGCTTGGTATCCAGCCCCATGTCCTTGGCGATCATCATCAGAAGCCGCCGCGAGTCGTCGGCGTCGTAGATCGAGAAGTTGGAGTTGAGACCCTTGATCAGCGACGCCTGGTTGCGAAGGATCCGCACGCACATCGAGTGGAACGTCGACACCCACATGGCGCGAGCCCGCGGGCCGACGAGCGCGGTCACCCGCTCGCGCATTTCCGCGGCGGCCTTGTTGGTGAACGTGATCGCGAGGATCTGGCCGGGGCCGACGTCGCGCGCCGCGAGCAGATAGGCGATGCGCCGGGTGAGCACCGCGGTTTTGCCCGAGCCGGCGCCTGCAACAATGAGTAGTGGCGAGCCCTCGTGCAGCACCGCTTGGCGCTGTTGAGGGTTCAGGCCGTCGAGGAGTTCGTCGGTCTGCGAGCTGAGTTGCGCAGTCATGTCAGCCTCAATTTACCGCTGAGTTCTGACATTCATGTGCGCGGCATGGCGAGTTCGTGGCACACTCGACACATGCTCTACAGGCGGCGATTTTGCTATGGGTATACCTCAGGGGTGCCAAGAGCATAACCGCACTTCAGAGCCCCGAAGTCGCACTAGCGGGTCCCGGGGTTCGGCTCTTGCGGGGGGCCGGAGAAGGAAGTGATCCGCAAACAAGAGCAAACTGGCAGCAATAAGGGGGAGGGGAGTTACTATGACGATCGACATCGAAATGACGCCGGAGATCGACGAGCTGCGTCATGAAATCGACCAGCTCGACGCCGAAATCCTGGCCGCGGTGAAACGTCGTACCGAGGTTTCGCGCGAGATCGGCCGGGCCCGGATGGCCCACGGCGGCACCCGCCTGGTGCACAGCCGCGAGATGAAGGTGATCGCCCGCTACAGCGAGCTCGGCCCCGAAGGCCGTGAGCTGGCGATGCTTTTGCTGCGGCTGGGCCGCGGACGGCTGGGGCGCTAGCACCGAGCTACCTCGGCGCCAGAGCGTCGAGCAGCCACGGCGTCAGCCACTTCACCGCCTCCGCGGTCGGGTGCACCCCGTCGCTACGCATCCTGATGCCGTCGACCTTCGTGGTGTAGTAGCCGCCCGGACTCAGCTTCTTGTTCAGATCCAGCACCCGCGCATTCGGGAACTGCCCAACTACGTTGCGCACCAATGCATTCCAGTTGTCGATCCGACTGGGCTGATCCTCCGGGTACAAGCTGCCGTCCGCTTTCTCCGCCCGCCGGTTGTACGGCTCGGTGGTGACCACCACCCGCGCGCCCGTCGACCCGAGCACCGTCAGCGCCTGACGCAACTCCCCCGTCAGGTACGCGTCGAAAGCCGGGTCGCCGACGTGGGTCCAGCGCCCGTCGTGCATCCGGTCGATCGTCTCCCAGCGCCCCACCACCAGCAGCACCACGTCCGGCTTGTCCACGGCGACCTGGCCGCCCCAGCGGCTCGGCCAGGATTCGCATTCCGGCTTCGGATTGCCCGATTCGGCCGAGTAACGGAACGGTCCGCCCCGCACGATGCCGCAGCCGACGAGCGTGTGGTTGACGAACGTGTATCCCGGAGTCGGCGGCAGATAGCGCATCAGCGTCCAGCCGACCGAGTCGCCGAACACCGACACCACCCGCCCGCGGTCAGAGGCCTGTTGGCGGGCCACCACCACCGGCCGCTCCAGCGGTGACTGCACGGCCGCGGCGGTCGACACGTCGTTCTGCGACGGCAGCACCGACGCCGGCACCACCACGACCGTCAGCGCGATCGCCGTTGCGACCGTCGCACCGGCCAGCGCCAGCAGCGGCACCCGCACCGGCCGCCAGCGCCGGATCGGCTGCTCCACCACCCGCCACGACACGTACGCCAGCGCCACTGTGACCGCGCACCGCAACGCGAACAGCCCCGCGCCGGACCAGCCAGTGCGCTCGCCGTTGAGGAGCAGAAACACCGGCCAGTGCCACAGGTACACGCCGTAGGAGATCGCGCCGAGCCACACCAGCGGCTTGACCGAAAGCAGCCGCGCGATCGCACCCTGCTGGTCCAGCGCCACCGGCGCGATCACGGCCACCGCAGCGACGGCGACCAGCAGCAGCATGCCGTGCCGGAAGTCGCCGACGGTTCCGGTGGCGTCGTGCACAGCCACCGCCAGCCCGGCCAGCCCCAGCACCGGCAGCACCCGGGCAACCCAGCGCGCCCACCCCGACCGGACGACGAAATGCCCGCCCGTCAGTGCCGGCCAGTTGCGCACCAGCAGCGCCGACGCGGCCGCGCCGATCAGCAGCGCCTGCGCTCGGGTGTCGGTGCCGAAGTAGACGCGGTTGAGCCCGTCGTCGGAGGCCATGACGACCGAGGCGGCGGCCGACGCGATCGCGCCCGCGGTGGCGAGCGCGAACACCGCGAGGTGGACGGTGTTCTGCATGAGCAGCCGCCGACGTTTGCGGGCCAGCGCGGCCAGCACGGCCGCCACGGCCAGCAGCAACAGCGGCCAGACGATGTAGTACTGCTCCTCGACGCCCAGCGACCACGTGTGCTGCAGCGGAGACGGTGTGCCGCCTTCGGTGAAGTAATCGGTGCGGCGGGCGATGAAGCTCCAATTGGCCACCCAGACGAACGCGGCGACGGCGTCGTCACGCAACCGCGCGACGGCGTCGGCCGGGAACATCGCGCTGACCGCCGCGACTGCGAGCACCATCAGCACCAGCGCAGGCAGCAGGCGTTTGGCGCGGCGGCGCCAGAAGGCGGGCAGGTCGATGCGGCCCGTGAAGTCGAGCTCGTCGAGCAGCAGCGACGTGATCAGAAAGCCGGACAGCACGAAGAACACGTCGACGCCGACGAATCCGCCGGCCACGCCGGGGATGCCACCGTGGCTGAGCAGAACCAGCGCGACGGCGATCGCACGGACGCCGTCCAGCGCGGGGATACCGGCGCGTCGACGGGGCTGTTTCACCGGGAAGAGCTTAGGTCGATTCGGCCCTCGGACCCGGTTGCGCAACGCCGCCTCTTGCCGACAGCCGGCGGCGGCTACTTCGGAAGCGCGATGTACTTGGTTTCCAGGTACTCCTCGATGCCTTCGAAGCCGCCTTCACGGCCGAAGCCCGATTCCTTGACGCCGCCGAACGGCGCGGCCGCATCGGAGATCACGCCGCGGTTCACCCCCACCATGCCGGATTCGATGGCCTCCGACACCCGCAGCGCCCGGTCCAGCGACTTGGTGTATATGTACGCGGTGAGGCCGTATTCGGTGTTGTTGGCCGCGGCGATGCCCTCGTCTTCAGTGTCGAACCCGGTGATCGGCGCGACGGGGCCGAACACCTCCTCATGCAAGATGCGCGCGTCTGCGGGCACGTCGGTGAGCACCGTCGCCGGGTAGAAGTGGCCGGGCCCGTCCGGTGCCTTGCCGCCGACTGCGACCGTCGCACCGCGCGACACCGCATCGTCGACCAGCTCTTCGACCTTCTGTCGCTGGTCGGCGTTGATCAGCGGGCCCAGCGACGCCGACGAGTCCAGGCCGTTGCCCAGCGTGAACTCGCTCATCCGTTTGACCAGCTTCTCGGTGAACTCCTCGCGGACCGCGTTGGCGACGTGGAACCGGTTGGCCGCGGTGCAGGCCTCCCCGCCGTTGCGCATCTTGGCCAACAGCGCGCCCTCCACGGCCGCGTCGACGTCGGCGTCGTCGAACACCACGAACGGCGCGTTGCCGCCGAGCTCCATCGACATCCGCAGCAGCTTGTCGGCGCCCTGCTTCACCAGCGCCTTGCCCACGCCCGTCGAGCCGGTGAACGTCAGCTTGCGCAGCCGGCCGTCGTCGATCAGCGCACCTGTCACCGATTTCGCGTCGGTGGTGGGCAGCACCGACAGCACGCCCTTGGGCAGCCCGGCCTCGTCCATCAGCTTGGCCAGCAGCAGCATGGTCAGCGGCGTCTCTTGCGCGGGCTTGACGATCATCGTGCATCCGGCGGCCATCGCCGGCCCGATCTTGCGGGTGCCCATCGCGAGCGGGAAGTTCCACGGGGTGATCGCGTAACACGGGCCGACGGGCTGCTTGGTCACCAGGATGCGGCCGCTGCCGGCCGGGCTGGGCGCGTAGCGGCCGTGGTAGCGGACGGCCTCCTCGGCGAACCAGCGGAAGAACTCGGCGCCGTAGGTGACCTCGTTCTTGCTTTCGGGCAGCACCTTGCCCATCTCGAGGGTCATCAGCGTGGCGAAGTCGTCCGCGCGGGCGGTGATCGACTCGAACACCGCGCGCAGGATCTCGCCGCGCTCGCGCGGCGGCGTGGCGGCCCAGTCGGCTTGCACGCCCGCGGCGACGTCGAGGGCGGCTTTGGCGTCGTCGGCGGTGGCGTCGGCGACCGAGACCAGCACGTGGTCGTCGGAGGGGTCTTTCACATCGAAGGTGTTGGCTGCCTTGCGTTCCTCACCGCCGATCCACACGCCGGTGGGCACGGACGACAGCAGCTTGTCGGTATCCATAGTCAGACATTTACTCCTTTGACCGTCCGGGCGCATTGGTGCGTGCTGTAATCGCGACATGCCCCGGCTACCCAACATTCCCGGGTTGGCAACGGTCGACGAGGTGCCATCCGGCCGATTGGTCGACCTGCCCGGGCGCGGCAGCACCTACGTGGTGGACTCGGGCCCATCCGACGGGCCGACCTATGTGCTGCTGCATTCGCTGGCCTGCACCGGGCTGATGACGTGGTGCCCGGTGCTCGACGTCATCCGCCCGTTCGGCCGGGTCGTGATCTTCGACCAGCGCGGCCACGGCCAAGGCATCTCGTCCCCGCGGTTTCTGCTCGAGGACTGCGCCGACGACGTCGCCGCGGTCGCCGATGCGTTGGGTGTTCGCAGTTTCGTGCCGGTCGGCTACTCGATGGGCTCGATGGTCGCCCAGCTAGTGTGGAAGCGGCACCGCGAGCGGGTGGACGGGCTGGTGCTGTGCGCGGCCACGGCGTCGGTGTCGCGGGCAAGCTATGAGCGGCTGGCGACGGGAATCTTCGCGGCGCTGATCGACGCGTTCACCCCGCTGCCGCAGCGGTGCACCACGGCTGTGTGCGCCGACGAGCCGGTGCGCGGCGACCACCAGTGGATCTTGGATCAGTTCCGCAGCACCAGCCCGGCCGCGATCGCTCGGTCGGTCGCAGAGCTCGTCAGGTTCGACTCGCGGCCCTGGGTCGCCGACATCGACGTGCCCACCGCGGTAGTGGTCACGATGCGCGACCGGGTGTTCTCGCCGCGGCGCCAGCAGGCGCTGGCCGAGCAGATCCCCGGCGCCCACATGGTGCCCGTCGACGCCGGCCACGCGCGCTGCACGCTTGCGCCACACAAGTTCGGGCCGGGACTGCGGGCGGCGATCGAATCAGTGCACCGGCGGGCCACAGCTCTCAGCGCGTGAAGCGACTCAGCGGCTGGGACGCGTTGATGCTCTACAGCGAGACACCCAACGTGCACCAGCACACGCTGAAGATTGCCGTGGTCGACACCGGTTCCTTCGAGGGCGAGCCGACGTTCGAGGCGTTCCGCGAGGTGTTCCGGCAGCGGCTGAGCGCGCTGGAACCGCTGCGCTATCAACTCGTCGACATTCCGTTTCACCTGCACCGTCCGATGTGGCTAGAGGACGCTCCCGTCGACCTCGACTACCACCTGCGCCACGTGCGGGTGCCTGCGCCGGGCGGCCGTCGTGAGCTCGACGAAGTGATCGGCGAAATCGCCAGCACTCCCCTGGACCGCCGCCGCCCGCTGTGGGAGATGTACTTCGCCGACGGCTTGGCGGCCCGGCGCGTGGCGGTGATCGGCAAGGTGCACCACGCGCTGGCCGACGGTGTGGCGTCGGCGAATCTGATGGCCCGGGGAATGGAGTGGCCGGATTCCGCCGAGGACGACGGGCCGCCGCCCGGCCCGGCCGCGGTCCCGTCGGCGGCGGAGCTGATTCGCGCGGCGATGCGTGACCACGTCGGCCAACTGCGCCAGTTGCCGTCGGTGGCTCGCGACGGGGTGGCGGGCGTCTACCGGCTTCGGCGGCGCACCCGCCAGCGCCGGCGCAATCCCGAGCTAGCTCGACGCCCACCGCCGACGTTCATGAATCACAAGGTCTCGCCGGCGAGAACCTTTGCGAGCGCGACACTTTCGCTGCCGGAGGCCAAGGAGACGAGCAAGAGTCTGGGCATCACGCTCAACGACCTGGTGCTGGCGACGGCGGCGGGCGCACTGCGCGAGCTGCTGCTGCGCTACGACGGCCACGCCGACGCGCCGCTGGTGGCTTCGGTTCCGGCGGCGATCGACACGTCGCCGGACCGCATCACGGGCAATGCGTTGAGCACGATGCTGGTGTCGCTGCCGGTACACGTCGACGATCCGCTGCAACGCGTGCGGCTGACCGCGCTGGCCGCCGGTGTCGCCAAGGAGAACCATCAGCTACTCGGGCCCAGCACTGTGGGTCGTTGGCTGGAGTACGTGCCGCCCGCCGCGGTGATCGAGACGTTCCGCTGGCTCTCGAAGCGGCAGGCGCCGAATTCGCTGCTGATTCTGGTGGTTTCGAACGTGCGGGGGCCGCGGCAGCGGGGCAGCATCGCGGGCGCGGTGGTCAGCGAGATCTACTCCGTCGGCCCGATCGCCGCGGGCGCGGCGGTGAACATCACGGTGTGGAGCTACGTCGATCAGCTGAACATCTCGGTGCTCGCCGACGACCAGACGTTCACCGACACGCACGAAGCCACCGACGCGATGATGGCCGCATTTGCGGCAATCCGCCGGGCGGCGGGGTTCGCGACGGTCTCCTCGGAGGTCGGAAGCGCCCTGCCGCAAGCTACTAGGGTCTGATCCATGGCCGCGCAAATTGCCGACATCACTGCGTCATCCGCGTGGAGTGCGCTGCAGCGCCACCACGATCAGATCGCCACCAAGCACCTTCGGGAGTTCTTCGCCGAGGATCCCGACCGCGGGCGTGAGCTGACCGTCAGCGTCGGCGACCTGTACGTCGACTACAGCAAGCACCGGGTCACTCGCCAGACGCTGTCACTGCTCGTCGATCTGGCCCGGGCAGCGGGTCTGGAGCGACGCCGCGACGACATGTTCGCCGGCGTGCACATCAACACCTCCGAGGACCGCGCGGTGCTGCACACCGCGCTGCGGCTGCCCCGGGGCGCGTCGTTGACCGTCGACGGACGCGACGTGGTCGCCGACGTGCACGAGGTGCTGGACCGGATGGGCGATTTCACCGATCGGCTGCGCAGCGGCGAATGGACCGGTGCGACGGGTGAGCGGATCACGACTGTCGTCAACATCGGCATCGGCGGGTCGGATCTGGGCCCGGTGATGGTGTATCAGGCGCTGCGGCACTACGCCGACGCGGGGATCTCGGCGCGGTTCGTCTCCAACGTCGACCCGGCCGATCTGGTGGCGGTGCTCGCGGATCTCGACCCGGCCAAGACGTTGTTCATCGTTGCGTCCAAGACGTTTTCGACGTTGGAGACGTTGACCAACGCGACCGCCGCGCGGCGGTGGCTGACGGACGCGCTGGGGGATGCGGCCGTCGCCAAGCACTTCGTCGCGGTGTCGACGAACCGCAAGCTCGTCGACGACTTCGGGATCAACACCGACAACATGTTCGGGTTCTGGGACTGGGTCGGCGGGCGGTATTCGGTGGACTCGGCGATCGGGCTGTCGTTGATGGCCGTCATCGGGCGGTCGCGGTTTGCGGAGTTCCTCGCCGGGTTCCACGCGGTGGACACGCATTTCAAGACGGCACCGCTGGACGCGAATGCGCCTGTGCTGCTTGGTCTTCTGGGCATCTGGTACAACAACTTCTTCGGCGCCGAGACGCGTGCGGTGCTCCCCTACTCCAACGATCTGGCACGCTTTCCCGCCTACCTGCAGCAGCTGACCATGGAGTCCAACGGCAAGTCGGTGCGCATCGACGGATCGCCGGTGACGTGTTCGACGGGCGAGATCTTCTGGGGCGAGCCGGGAACCAACGGCCAGCACGCGTTCTACCAACTGCTGCATCAGGGTACGCGGCTGATTCCCGCCGACTTCATCGGATTCAGCAGGCCCACAGACGATTTGGCCACAGCTGACGGTCGCGGCAGCATGCACGACCTGTTGATGAGCAACTTCTTCGCGCAGACGCAGGTGCTGGCGTTCGGCAAGACCGCATCGGAGATCGCCGCCGAAGGCACGCCACCAGATGTGGTGCCGCACAAGGTGATGCCCGGCAACCGACCGTCGACAACGATCCTGGCGACTGCGCTGACCCCGTCGGTGGTGGGGCAGCTGATCGCACTGTACGAGCACATCGTGTTCACGGAGGGCGTCATCTGGGGCATCGACTCGTTCGACCAGTGGGGCGTGGAGCTGGGCAAGACGCAGGCCAAGGCCCTGCTGCCGGTGATCACGGGGGACGCGTCGCCGGCTGCGCAGTCCGACAGCTCCACCGACGCGCTGGTGCGGCGCTACCGCAGCGAACGCGGCCGCGTCCCGTAGTCCTAGCGGGAGCCGACGGTCACGGTGGCCTGCTGACGGTCACTGCCCCGCATGAACGCGACCTCGGCTTGGGCACCGGGTTGCGTGCGGCGCAGTCCGGCCAGCAGATCCTCGACGGTGTCGACCGGCTTGCCGTCGAACTCGACGATCACGTCGCCGGGCCGCAAGCCGGCGGCAGCGGCCGGTGATCCACGGTCGACGGCCGTGACCAACGCGCCGTGGTCCACCTGCACACCTAGGCGCTGTTGGATCGCGGGCGTCAGCTGGCCGATGCTGACGCCCAGGAATGGGTGGGTGGCTCTTCCCTTGTCCAGCAACTGGTTTGCGATGTCCATCGCCGTCGACGTCGGGATGGCAAAACCCAGCGACACCGCGCCGACGGCCGGCGGGATGTAGGCCTCGTTGATGCCGACGACGCGGCCGTTGGCATCCAGCAGCGCGCCGCCTGAGTTGCCCGGGGAGATCGGCGCGTCGGTCTGGATCAAGTCGACCAGCGACGACGTCTGCGCCGCGGAGCCCGGGATGTCGCGGTGCAGGCCGGAGATGACGCCCGCGGTCACCGAGTTCTGGAATCCCAGCGGGCTGCCGATCACCACTGCCCATTCGCCGGGCCGCGGCAGCTCCGCCCGGAACTGCGGTACCGGCAGACCCGAGCGCTCGGATCGGATCACCGCCAGGTCGGTGACGACGTCGAGGGCCAGCACGGCGCCGCGGGCCTGCGCGCCGTCGGCGAAGCTGAGCGTGACGTCGCGGGCGTTGCCGACGACGTGGGCGTTGGTCACCACGACGTCTGGCCGCAATACCACGCCGCTGCCCTCCCCGCCGTCGGTCTGCACCGTCACGACGCTGGGGCTGACCTGCTCGACCACATCGGCGAATCCGGCTGCCGGCCCGGCCGGCGCCGGGGCGGCAGTCGCCGAGGTAGCCGCAGTCGTGGGTGCCGCGCCCGGCGCGGCGCTGGTGTCCACGTGCCGGTCGCCTGCGCCACAGGCCGCCACCGCCAGCGCGGTCAGCGCGCCGGCGCATGCGACGGCGGCGCGGCGGCTCATGCGAATCGCCTCGCGAACCGCGGTGGCAGCACCTTGAGCAATTGCACCAGTGGCAGCCACGGCCAGCTCGGCACGATCGCCCGCCCACGTTCACGCTCGATCGCGTCGACGATCGCCCGCACACCGGTCTGGTTGTCCACCATCAGCATCGTGGAGGTGGACTTCGCCGTCATCTCGGATTCGATGTAGCCCGGCTCGATCACCGTCACCTTGATCGGCCCGTCGACGTATTCGGCCCGCAGCGACTCCCCCAGTGACGACAGCCCCGCCTTGCTCGCCGCATACGCCGCTTTGACGCCGGGCACGCCCTTGTTGCCGAGCACCGACGAGATCAGCACCAGATGACCGGAGCCGGACTTCTTGAACATCTCCAGCGCCGTTTCGATCTGCACGAGCGCCGCCACGAGGTTGGTCTCGATCGTCGCCTTGTTGGCCCAGAGCTTGCCTTCACCCAGCGGCCAGCCCTTGCCGATGCCGGCGTTGACGATCACCCGGTCGACGCCGCCGAGCTCGTCGGACAGCGCCGCGAACACCTTGGGCACCTGCTCGTGGTCGTTGACGTCGAGCTCGGCGACGGCCACCTTGACGTTCGGGTGGCGGGCAGTCAGCTCCGCTTTCAGCTCGTCGAGACGGTCGGTGCGACGGGCGCACAGCGCGAGGTCGCGGCCCTTGGCGGCGAACTCACGCGCCATGCCGGCGCCCAGCCCCGAGCTGGCTCCGGTGATGAGGATCTTCTGGCGGGTCACCCCGACAGCCTATTTCAGCAGGCGGGACAGCCTCCGGTCGGCCAGCACCTTGCCGCCGGTCTGGCAGGTGGGGCAGTACTGAAATGACTTGTCGGCGAACGACACTTCCCGCACGGTGTCGCCGCACACCGGACACGGCAAGCCGGTGCGGGCGTGAACCCTCAAGCCCGAACGCTTTTCGCCCTTCAGCGTCGCTGCCTGCTGGCCGACGGAACGCTGCACCGCGTCGGTCAGCACCGAGATCATCGCGTCGTGCAGCTCCGACACTTGCTCGGGTGTCAGTTTGGCGGCCGTCGCGAACGGCGAGAGCTTGGCCGTGTGCAGGATTTCGTCGCTGTAGGCGTTGCCGATCCCGGCGATCACCTTCTGGTCGGTGAGCACGGTTTTGAGCCGGCCGCTGTTGCCGGCCAGCACGGCAGCCAGCTGCTCGGGCGAGAGCTCCAGCGCGTCGGGGCCGAGCGTGGCGATCCCGGGCACCTTGGCGGGGTCGTCGACCAGCCACACCGCCAGGCGCTTCTGGGTGCCGGCCTCAGTGAGGTCGAAACCCGAAGCCGGCGGGCCCGGCGGCCCCGGCGGGTCGAGGTGCACGCGCAGCGCGATCGGCCCCTTGCCGGGTTTCAGCGGCGCGGCGGCGAGCTTGTCGGACCATCGCAGCCAGCCGGCGCGCGACAGATGGGTGATCAGGTGCAGCCCGCCGGCTTGCAGGCCGAGGTATTTGCCCCACCGGTTCGCGCCTGTCACGGTCTGGCCGTGCAGCGCGGTGAGGGGTGGGTCGAAGGTCTTGAGCACGGAGAACGCCGACACATCGATGCGCCCGACGGTCAGTCCGACGGCGTGGCGACGCAGGTGGTCGGCGAGTGCTTCCACCTCGGGCAGTTCGGGCATGTGTCCAGTGTGCCGGTCAGTCGCGAGCGCGTCCGACGTTGCGTGTCGCCAGTCCCAGCAGCCAGCTGACGATCGACAGCAGGATCGCCGCCCAGATCGCGGTCCACCAGAAGTGGTCGATGAACAGCCCCCAGCCGGTGGTGTTCTTGGTGATCCATGCGGTGATCCACAACATCAGCGCGTTGATCACCACGTGGATCAACCCCAGCGTCAGAATGTAGAGGGGGATCGACAGGATCTGCACGACGGGCTTGATCACCGCGTTGACCGCGCCGAAGATCACCGCGACGACGAAGACGATCCCGGCCTTTTGCAGCGTCGTGTCGCCGCCGACGAAGTCCAGCGCTGGTCGCAGCATGAGCGTGACCACCCACAGCGCCAATCCGGTCAGCGCGGCACGCAGGAAAAACGCAGCCATGCGGCCGATCCTGTCACGAACGTCTCACGTGGCTGAGCGCAACAGATACGTGTCCATGATCCAGCCGCGGCGTGCCCTGGCGTCGGCGCGCATTGCGACGATCTGGTCGCCGATGTCACCGACCGTGCCAGATGCCAGCAGCTCGTGCTCGGTGCCCAGGTACGCACCCCACCAAATGCGGGTGGCAGCCGGGCATTTGCGGAATGCGCAGTCGCCGTCGAGCATGACGACGACGGTGCCCGAGAATCCGGGGTCGAGCTTGCGGCCGGTGGTCAGCAGCACCGGCTCGCCAATGTCGTTGAGCGGCAAGCGATGCCGGGCGGTAAGCGCCTGGATCGCAGTGATACCCGGTATCACGTCGTAGTCGATGTCGACGCGTGCCGCGACGGCGTCGAGGATCCGCAGCGTGCTGTCGTACAGCGCCGGGTCACCCCACGCCAAGAAGGCCCCGACCTCGCCGGGCCTCAGCGCACCGGCGATCGCGTCGGCCCACAGCTGTGCCCGGGCCGCGTGCCAGTCGCTCACCGCGGCCGCGTAGTCGCCGTCGCGGGCGCGGGGTGGATCGGGCAGCTCGACGAACCGGTAGGACCGCGACGGGTGGATGAACCGCTCGCAGATCGCGCGCCGCCACGCCACCAGGTCGCTCTTCGCGTCGCCCTTGTCCATCACAAAGAACACGTCCGTAGCGTTGAGCGCCGAAATCGCTTGGACCGTAACGTATTCCGGGTCGCCAGCACCGATGCCGATCACGTGAATGCGGCGGGTCATGCCGCAAGGGTACTGCTACGACCCGACGTAGTACCCCGAGTATCCGGTACCCGGGGTATTGACTAATGCGCGAACGCCGACTTAGCGTCGAATGAGCAGACCCTGACCGAAGGGACGTCAACGGTGACTACCCCGACCAAGTCGACAACCCGCGAAGAGTTCTCAGAACGACTGCTCAAAGGCTCGGTGAAGAAGAGCTACGAGCCGGTGGTCGACATCGACTGGGACGCGTCCCTGGATCCTGACAAGTTCTACCTGCCGCCCAAGGTCGTCTCGCTCTACGGCACCCCGATGTGGGACGCGATGACCCGTGCGCAGCAGATCGAACTGTCCCGCCAGGAGTTCGTCAACACGTTGTCGGCGGGCATCTGGTTCGAGAACATGCTCAACCAGTCGCTGCTGCGCCACGTCCTGCACCGCGACCCCACCGCCAATTCCACTCACTACGCGTTGACCGAGCTCGGCGACGAGACCCGCCACATGGTGATGTTCGGCAAGGCGATCGAGCGCGTGGGCGCCCGCCCGGTGCAGCCGCGACGCTATCAGCGCTGGATCATCAACTCGCTGCCGCTGGTGTTCCGCGGCGCGTTCATGTGGGTTGCCGCGCTGATCGGCGAGGAGATCTTCGACTCGCTGCAGCGCCAGATGATGGACGACCCCGAACTGCAGCCAATGGTGCAGCGGCTCATGCGGATTCACGTCACCGAGGAAGCACGCCACATCCAGTTCGCGCGCGACGGTGTGCGCAAGCGGGTCGCGGAGATGCCCAGGCTGCCCAAGTTCTGGGTAGCCAACATCAACGGCCTCGGCGGGGTGTTCTTCCGCTACCTGTTCACCAACCCGGTCCCGTACAGCCGCGCCGGCCTCGACGGTCGCCAGGCCCGCAAGATCGCGCGCGCCAACCCGCACTACCACGCGGCGCAGCGGGCCGGATTCGCCCCGCTGGCAGCGTTTCTCGACGAGGTCGGCCTGATGGGTCCGATCGCGCGGCGGTTGTGGAAGCGCACGAAGTTCCTGTGATCGGGGTGCTCGAAGCCGACGACGTGGTCGCGGCGCGGTTCGACGACGCCACCGATAGCTGGCTGGTGCGCACCAGCGGCGGCGACGAGCGACGAGCGCACGTGGTCGTCGACGTCCGCCGAAGGCTGCACCAGACGACTCTGCCGGACAACGTCTTTCGCGGGCCGTCATTCCATTGGACGCAGTGGCCCGCCGGCTTCGACCCGACCGGACGGCGCATCGCGGTGATCGGCGCACGCGCGGCGCACGTCGTCGGTCGCCTCCAGGGCGCCGACGTGACACTGTTCGACTGCCCACCCATCTGGCAGACGCGAAACGTCAAGCGGCGCTTGTTCCGTCGCCGCGCCATCACGCAGCCGCGCCACGTCAGCCAACCCGTCGAAGCCATCACGCCGGCCGGGATCCGCACCACCGACGGCGTCCACCACAGCGCCGACGCCGTCGTCTTCGCCACTGCATGTCGCCTCGCGACGAACTTGCCCGACGACGCGCTGGTGGGCGCGAGCGGGCTGACCATCCAGCAGGCGTGGCATGACGCGGCCACCGCGTACCTCGGCGTCGCCGTGCACGGCTTCCCCAACTACTTCCTGCTCGACGGACCCGACGCTGCGAACACCGCGCAGCAGCGGGACTGCATCGACGCATGTGTGAAGCTCCTGCAGAACCACGACGGTACCCGGATCGAGGTACGTCGCAGCGCCCAACAGCAGTACGCCCAGCGTGCGCGAAAAACGCTGCCGGACAAGGCTTTCGACGTCAATCACCACAGCCGTGAGGTCTACGACGGACCCGCCACCCTGACCGTCGACGACCAGACCCACCGGGTGCGCGTCAGGCTGGCCGGCCGCCTGGACCCGATCGACGGCAGATTCCACTGGCAGGGAACGGTTTTCGGCGCCGCCGAACTGCCCCACCGCCCCGTCACCATCGCCACGGCGACACAACGAGCCCACGCCCGGATCACCGAGAAGACGCCCTGGGGCGGCTATTCGATCACCGGGGTCGGGGCACCGCCCTACGAACTGACGTAACGCCCGAACCAGTCCAGCACGCGGCTCCATGCGTTGGCGGCGGCCGCTGGGTTGTAGCGCGGACCGGTGTCGTTGAAGAACGCATGGTCCGAATCCGGCTCGACGACAACCTCATTCACCAGCCCGGCGCGATTGAGCGCCGCCACCGCAGCATCTTTCGACGACGTCACCCGGTTGTCCAGCGCGGCATAGATCGCCAACACAGCAGCCTTGGAGCGCGAGAAGTCCGGATTGTCGGGCAGTGGCCCGTAGAACGGCACCGCGGCCGACAGCGCGGGCTCGCCAGACGCCAGCAGCTGCCACACCATCCCACCGCCGAAGCAGAAGCCGACCGTGGCCACCTTCAAGCCGCCGACCCGCCGCTGCAGCTCGGCCACCCCGGACTTCAGGTCGGCCACGAACCGCGCCGGCGGCACCTTGCCCAGTGTGGCCGTCGCCTGCGCCGGGTCGCTGAACCGTCCCGTGCCGCCTTCCTCGGACAGCAGGTCGATCGCCAGCGCGGAGTACCCGGCGCCCGCGAACCGCCCCGCCACCGACCGCACCCAATCGTTGAGCCCCTTGTTCTCGTGGATCACCAACACGCCGCCCCGAGGTGTCGTCGCGGCGGCCCACGCGCCCTGCAGCGAGCCGGACGGCCCCGCCCAGGTCACCGGTTGCGTGGGCAGCGCGTGATCCATCCCCGGCGGTGCCGACGTGACCGCCTGCGTGCCTGTCGTCGCCGCTGTCGGCGACTTCTTGCCGCCCGCCCCGCAGGCGGCGATCAACGCGCTTGCCGCACCGGCGCTAAGACCCAGCAGACCGAGCCGGCGCAAGGCTTCGCGACGTGACAACAACCCGTCGACGTGGTCGGTGGCGATCTCTTCGGCGATGTAGCGCGCAAACTCCGTCACGTTCGCGAGTATGCGCCCTGCGTAAACGGGCGGGGCCATCGCTGCTGAATCGGCGTATCGTGGCCGGTACCCGAAGGTTGCTCTCGGTAGTTCGCTGGGTATCCGACTCGGGATGGGGCCTCCAACGAGCAACAACGGCGAATTGCGCGGTGTGGTCGCGGTCGGCGCTTCCGCCGGCGGCGTCGAAGCGCTGACCCAGTTCGCTGCCGGACTGCCCGCGGATCTGCCGATGGCCGTTGCCGTCGTCCTGCACATGCCCCCGGGCGCACCCAGCGTCCTCGCCCGCATCCTCGACCGCACCGGCCCGCTCTCGGCGGTACGTGCCCAGGACGGGACGCCACTGGAATCCGGACGCATCTACGTCTGCGCGCCCGATCGCCATTTGCTCGTCCACGACCACCATGTCGTGCTCTCCAACGGGCCGACAGAGAACGGCTACCGGCCGGCCATCAACGCGCTGTTCCGCTCTGCTGCCGTCGCGTACGGCCCCCGTGCCATCGGGGTGCTGCTATCGGGGGTGCTCGACGATGGAGTGCTCGGCTTGGGTGCGATCCGTGCGCGGGGCGGAGCGACCCTGGTGCAGGAGCCACGCGACGCGCTGTACGCCGCAATGCCCACCAACGCCTTACGTGCTGGGGTCGTCGAGCACGAGGCGACCGCCGCGGAGATGGGCCGGCTGCTGGCAAAGCTGGCGCACCGCGAAATCAAGGGATTCGACATGACCGACGACGCCAATATCGAGCTGGAGAACCGCATCGCGATGGGGACACGCTTCGCCACGTCATTCGATACCGAGGAACTTGGCCCGCCGTCGGGCTACGTCTGCCCGGACTGCAAAGGCTCGCTGCAGGCCGTCGGTGAGGGCAATTTCCGGTGCCACGTCGGCCATGCGTGGACCAGTGAAGCGTTGTTACAAGCCCGCGACGAAGAGGTGGAGGGCGCGCTCTGGGTGGCACTGCGCAGCCTGCAGGAGAAGGCGAAGCTGGCCCGGAAAATGGCCGTCAGAGAAGGCTCTGGTCTGCTGTTCGAGAGATATGACGCGCTGGCCAACGAGGCCGAGCACGCGATGGCTGTCCTGGGCGAGCGGCTGTCGCAGACCTACAGCAGTGCAGGCGCACGCGATGCCGGCTGACAACGCACACCAGCTCGTCGTCTGCGAACGGCGGACCGCAGATTCTCAAATCCTGACACCGGAGGGGGTGCTCGACAGCACCACTTACCTCGCGCTGCGAGACGCGATCATCAAGGCCTCGCTCGACGATCCGCCAGCCGTGATCGTCGACGTGACATGCCTTGCGGTGCCGACGGATTCGGCGTGGGCGGTGATCACCAGCGCGCGCTGGCACATCGGACAGTGGCCGAACGTGGCGCTGATCGTGGTATGTCGACATCAGCAGGGTCGGGAAGCCATGCGGCGCAACGGCATCAACCGCTACGTACCCACGTTCTCGTCCGTTGAAGAGGCACAGCAGGCGCTGCCGGACTTGAGCGGCATATCCGTGCGGCGGCGGGCACGGGCCGAGCTGCCGTCGACGGCGGCCAGCCTCAGCCGAGCTCGTCACTTGGTGGAGGAGTGGCTCACCTCATGGTCGCGCTCCGATCTGGTGTCGGCGGGCAAACTCGTCGTGACAGTGCTCGTGGAGAACGTGCTCGCCCACACCGAAAGCGCGCCCGCGCTGCGCGTGGAATCCAGGGGTGAACTCGTCACCATCGCCGTTTCCGACGGCAACACCACGCCGGCTGTGCGACGCGAGCGTCCCAGTGGGGGTGGCGACGACGTGTCAGGGCTGGCCATCATCGCGGCGCTGTGCCGCGCCTGGGGTAACTCCCCTACTCCGTCCGGAAAGACCGTTTGGGCGGTGATCGGTCCGGAAAATCGACTTTGAGCGAGTAGATTCGGTTCGCTCGGAGTCGACGGACGGGGTCAGATGGAAGGGCAGAAAGACGAAGCCTTCGAGGCCTTATTGCGGTATTTGCGTGATTCGCGGGGCTTCGACTTCACCGGATACAAGCGCACGTCGTTGATGCGACGCGTCCGGCACCGGATGGACCAGGCCGGCATCGCGACCTTCGAGGAATATCTCGACGTTCTGCAGGCCAGCGCCGACGAGTTCGTCGCGCTGTTCAACACGATTTTGATCAACGTCACCGACTTCTTCCGCGATCAGGAGGCGTGGGAGTTCATTCGCGACGAGGTCATCCCCACCATGCTCGCCGAACGCGGACCCAACGACCCCATCCGCGTGTGGAGCGCCGGATGCGCGTCGGGCCAGGAGGCATACACGCTGGCGATGCTGTTGGCCGAAGCGCTCGGTCCCGAAGAGTTTCGCCAGCGCGTCAAGATCTACGCCACCGACGTCGACGAGGACGCCCTGGCGCAGGCGCGCGCGGCGACATACGACAGCAAGGACGTAGAGGCGATCCCCAAGGATCTGCTCAGCCGCTACTTCGAGAAAGTGAACGGCCGCTTCGTCTTTCGTTCCGATCTGCGCCGCGTCGTGATTTTCGGGCGCAACGACCTGGTGAAGGACGCGCCGATATCACGGGTCGACCTGCTGGTGTGCCGCAACACGTTGATGTACCTGAACGCCGAGACGCAGCGGAACGTGGTGGGACGACTGCATTTTGCGCTTGCACCGCAAGGCATCTTGTTCCTCGGGCACGCCGAGATGTTGCTCAGCCACAGTGACCGGTTCGCGCCGCTTAACCTCCGGCATCGCGTGTTCCGCAAGCTCGGTGGCTCGCAGATTCATGTGGATCGCGTGGACCCGGCGACCACGGTGATGGAGCGAATCGGCGACATCCCCGGCTTGGATCCCGTGCGAGAGTTGGC
This sequence comes from Mycobacterium sp. NGS39, assembly GCF_059812765.1. NCBI lineage: Bacteria > Bacillati > Actinomycetota > Actinomycetes > Mycobacteriales > Mycobacteriaceae > Mycobacterium > Mycobacterium sp. NGS39. Next base: position 26,891 of record NZ_JCALDH010000018.1, read on the forward strand.
TTTTCGGACCAGCCCTGTCGCTCAGATCGTCGTCACCGCCGACGACACCGTCGCAATGATCAACCAGCAGGCAGAATCGGCGTTCGGATTGTCGGTCCGCGACACCGGGCGCTTGTTGCGGGACCTGGAGATCTCATATCGTCCTGTGGAACTGCGTGCGTATGTCGAGCAGGCGAAGGTCGAGCGGCGGTCCGCACGGATCCAGGATGTGCGCTGGCAACGTCCTGGCGCCGAAACCGCGTGGTACGAGATACATGTCAACCCGCTCGTGGACGCCAAGAACGGTCTGATCGGTGTGTCGATTGTGTTCTTCGACGTCACGGCCACTAGGGCTCTGCTGGACAAGGTGGTACACACCAACCGACAACTCGAGACAGCGTATGAAGAACTGCAGTCCACCAACGAAGAACTCGAGACCACCAACGAAGAGCTGCAATCGACGGTCGAAGAGCTGGAAACCACCAACGAGGAATTGCAGTCCACCAACGAGGAACTCGAAACCATCAACGAGGAACTGCAATCCACCAACGACGAGTTGCACACCATCAACGACGCCCTTCGCGAGCGCAGCATCGAACTCGACGAATCGAAGACCTTCATCGATTCGCTGGTGAATTCAATACACTTGGGCATGGCGGTGGTGGACCGCGAGATGCGGGTGAGCCTGTGGAACCGCGGCTGCGAGGACTTATGGGGGATGCGTGCGGATGAGGCCGAAGGCGTTGCGCTGCCCTCACTGGACATCGGGTTGCCGATGGATCCGATCAAACCGCTGATCGGCCATGCGTTCTTAGAGCCTGACGGTACCGCCGAGGCGATTGTCGAAGCGGTCAACCGTCGGGGCCGGGAGATCAAGGTGCGCGTAACCTGCACAGGTTTCCGCAATTCGGAAAGGACCGTCAACGGCGCGCTACTTTTGATGGAAGTGCAAGACTGACAAGGTCATTCCCGTCTGTCGAGTTTCTCGAGCTCCTCGCAGTGTCGTGCCGCCGCCTCGTGATATCTGGCTTCGCGCCGATGGCGCTCAGCTGCGTCGAGGTGCCTCTCGCTGTCGCCGTCACCGGCCTGCATCGCGGCTTGTTCATGGCTGGCCGCGGCAGCGGCGTGCAGCATCCCCGCTTCCCGGTGACGGGCCGCCGCGGCGATGTGCGCGTCGAGTGCGCGCTTGCGCGACTCTTCGGCGCGACGATGGGCTTGTTCGACGGACTGCAGTGACGGCGGCACACCGGGGGACAGCTCTTCGCGACGACGCTTCAGCTCTTCGGCCCGCCGGCCCGCGAGTTCGCCACGGGCACTGGCGGAGAGATCGGGGTCTTTCGGTTGCGCGTACGGGGTCATTGCGGTGGATGGTCGGCGCACACGAGCCGTTCCGCGATCGACGCCACGGGGCTGTTCGAGTCTTGGGACAGCCGCTTCAGCAATTCGAAAGCGTGCACAGAGTCGACGTCGAACCGCTTCATCAACATGCCCTTGGCCTGGCCGATGATGTCGCGGGAGGCCAGTGCGCTGCGGTACTGCTCGCCGCGACGGACCATGTTCCACACCAGTGCCATGTGGGTGGCCATCACGACACCCAGCTCCACGGACTCGTCGTCGAAGGCCTGTGTCGATTCGGCGTAGAAATTCAACGCTCCGGTGGTTTTCGCGTCGCTGAACAGGCGGAAGGCCAGGATCGAGCGCACCGGGGTCAGTGTGACGGCGTCGGCGCAAAAGCGCGGCCACCTTTCGTCGGCTTCGAGATCGTCGATGTGGATGACGTGGTTCGCCCACCCGGCGACCAGGCACGGGCCTTCCTTATAGGTTCGCTGCAGATCGTCGAGGGCGGTCACATACGCGTGTGTGGCGCCCACGGTTTCGATGCCCCGCTTGGCGTCGACCACCGTGATGCCGGCGAACTGCGCGCCGGGAACGAAGTTGGTGGCGCTGGCGATGAGCTCAGTCAGCACGGCGTCGTCGTCGGCGCGGTATTGCACGTGGGCGAGAAGGTCAGCGACCTCCATCAGAAGCGCATTCTTGCGGGTAATCGACATCGTCGGCCTCAGGCTTGCAGGTAAAAGCAACAATACGTCAAGTAATCTGCGCTGCGTGCGGTTCACCTACGCCGAGGCGATGACAGATCCCACGTTCTATTTGCCGCTGGCACAGGCCGCCGAGGCGGCGGGCTACGACGCGATGACGATCGCCGACAGCATCGCCTACCCCTACGAGTCGGACTCGGTCTACCCGTACACCGCCGACGGCAGCCGCGAATTCTTGGAGGACAAGGCGTTCGTCGAGGCCTTCGTACTGGCCGCTGCGCTGTCGGCGGTCACCACGTCTTTGCGGTTCAACTTCTTCGTGCTCAAGCTGCCGATCAGGCCGCCGGCGCTGGTGGCCAAGCAGGCCGGCTCCCTGGCTGCACTGTTCGGCAACCGGCTGGGCCTGGGCGTCGGCACCAGCCCGTGGCCCGAAGACTACGAGCTGATGGGTGTGCCGTTCGCCAAGCGCGGCAAGCGGATGGACGAGTGCATCGAGATCATCCGCGGTCTGACGTCGGGCGAGTACTTCGAGTTCCACGGCGAGTTCTACGACATCCCCAAGACCAAGATGACGCCGGCGCCCAGCAAGCCGATCCCGATTCTCATCGGTGGGCACGCGGATGCGGCGCTGCGCCGCGCGGCGCGCTGCGACGGGTGGATGCACGGTGGCGGGTCCCCGGAAGAGTTGGATCGATTGCTGCTGCGGCTCAACGAGTTTCGCGCTGCTTCGGGCAACAGCGGACCCTTCGAAGTGCACGTGATGTCGCCCGATGCCTACAGCGTGGACGGGATCAAGCGACTCGAGGACAAAGGCGTCACCGACGTGATCGTCGGCTTCCGGATTCCCTACATCGTCGGGCCGGACACCGAGCCGCTGGACAAGAAGCTGCGGCACTTGGAGAAGTACGCCGAAAAGGTGATCGCTCGGGTGCGCTGAACTCCGTGGCGCGAGCAGACACTAAATCGCATGGGAATGCCGGGATCATGCGAGTTGGTGTCTGCTCGCGGAGGACCCGGGTATCCACAGTGTGCGATTGGTCCCCAGATTGGGCGTTCGGGCAGGTCTTGCCTGCGATTGTCATCGCATTGTTCGTAGGTGCCGGTTTTTCCCTCGGAGCTGCCTAGATTCGCCACCACTTCACAATTGCTGACGGTGATGACTCGCCAAGAGCTCGACGTCCACGTCAGAAGGGGTCGTATCGTTCGCGTCTGGCGAGGGGTCTACGCCGCAACGGAACCGAACCTTCTCGGGCGTCTGGAAGCACTTGACCTGTTCATTGGAAGGCCGGCTGTCGCGTGCATGGGGACGGCCGCGGCGCTGTACGGCTTCGACCTCGAAAACACCACGGCCATCCATGTGCTCGATCCTGGATTGCGGCTGCGCTCCAAGATCGGCCTGACTGTCCACCAACGAACAGGTGCGCCGCTCGCCCGGATATCGGGCCGACTGGCGACCACACCAGCTTGGACAGCCGTCGAGGTGGCGCGCGCATTGCGGCGTCCGCGTGCGCTCGCAACATTGGACGCGGCATTGCACTCCATGCGATGCAGCCGCGTTCAGCTCGAAGCCTGCGTCGCGCAGCAACGTGGCAGACGCGGCATCGTCACCGTACGCGAACTCCTCCAATATGCCGACGGGAGAGCGGAATCCGGCATGGAAAGCGAAGCACGGCTCGTGATGATCGACTACGGGTTGCCGCTTCCTGAACTGCAATACACCATCTGCAGCCCGGATGGCGAAGCGTGGCGCGTCGATTTCGCATGGCCGGAGGAACGCGTCGCCGCCGAATACGAAAGCGTCATGTGGCATTCGAGTCCGGCAGCGATGCGACGAGACAAGTCGCGTTTCGCAGGTTTGCAGGAGCTCGGATGGACGGTCATCCCGATACTGGCAGAAGACGTCCGCAGGTATCCGCAACGACTTGCCCAGCGCATCGATACCCACCTGATGCGGGCGCGTTCCAACCCGTGGCGAGCAGACGCTGAATCGCATCACCAACGCCCCGATCATGCGACTTAGTGTCTGCTCGCGGCAGACGCGAGCGAGCAATCAGCCCACCGCGGCAGCCGCTGCCCGTCCCGCAGTGCGGCCTGAGAACAGGCAGCCGCCCAGAAAAGTGCCTTCCAGCGCGTTGTAGCCCATCATCCCGCCGCCGCCGAATCCGCTGACCTCCCCCGCCGCGTACAGCCCCGGCACCGGCAGCCCGTCGGCCCCCAGGCAGCAGCCGTCGAGGTCGGTTTCCAAGCCGCCCAACGTTTTTCGGGTCAGGATGTTCAGCCGCACCGCAATCAGCGGACCGTTGGCCGGATCCAGCATCTTGTGCGGCGTGGCGATGCGGCTGATCTTGTCGCCGCGGTAGCGGCGATGCTGGCGGATGAACGTGATCTGCGTGTCCTTGGAGTACGGGTTGTCGATCTCCCGGTCCCGCGCTTCCAGCGTTGCGCGCAAAGAGGATTCGTCGATCAGTGCTTCGTCGCCGACGCGGTTCATCCCGGCGACCAGCTCGGTGAGCGTGTCGGTGACGACGAAATCGGAGCCGTGCCGTTTGAACGCTTCGATGGGGGCGGGCGCGCCGCTGCGCACCCGCAAGGCCAGCAGCCGCAGGTCCTTGCCGGTGAGGTCGGGGTTCTGCTCGGAACCCGACAGCGCGAATTCCTTCTCGATGATCTTCTGGGTCAGCACGAACCACGAGTAGTCGTAGCCGGTGGTGCGCAGGTGCCGCAGTGTGGCCAGCGTGTCGAAGCCCGGGTAGCACGGCGCGGGCAGCCGCTGACCGGTGGCGTCCAGCCACAGCGACGACGGGCCCGGCAGGATCCGAATGCCGTGGTTCTCCCAGATGGGGTCCCAGTTGCGCAGGCCTTCGACGTAGTGCCACATGCGATCCGGGTTGATCAGCCGGGCGCCGGCGGTCCTCGCGATGTTGAGCATCCGGCCGTCGACGTGCGCGGGCACGCCCGCGACCATGGACTTCGGCGGCGTGCCCAACCGCGGCGGCCATGCCTTGCGGACCAGCTCGTGGTCGCCGCCGATGCCGCCCGACGTGACGACGACGGCCTGGGCGGTGTACTCGAAGTCGCCGACCGACACGCGGGAGGTCGCCTTGCCGCGCGGCTGTGCCGTCGGCTCGAGGATGCGGCCCTTCACCCCGGTCACCACGCCGGCCTGCGTCAGGAGTCCGTCGACGCAGTGCCGAAACCGCAACATGATCCGGCCGGCATCGGCGTGCGCGCGCACGCGCCGCTCGAACGGCTCGACCACGCCTGGACCGGTCCCCCAGGTGATGTGGAACCGCGGCACCGAGTTGCCGTGTCCGTCGGCGCGGCCGTCGCCACGCTCCGCCCAGCCGACCACGGGAAAGATGCGATGGCCCATCGCTCGCAGCCACTGTCGCTTTTCGCCGGCCGCGAAATCGAGGTAGGCCTCGGCCCAGCGGCGGGGCCAGTGATCCTCGGCGCGGTCGAATTGCGCGCTGCCGAACCAGTCCTGGCGCGCCAGCTCGTAGGAGTCCTTGACACCCATGCGCCGCTGCTCCGGCGTGTCGACCAAAAACAGCCCGCCCAGCGACCAGAACGCCTGCCCGCCCAGGGACTGCTCGCCTTCTTGGTCCAACAGCACCACCCGCTTGCCGGCGTCGGCAATCTCAGCGGCGGCCACCAGCCCCGTCAGCCCCGCCCCGACCACGATCACGTCCGTATCCACGCCAGCCAGTATGTTTCGGCTCCCTGACAACGGGAAATCGACCTGCTATGAGCATCGAATCCAGGCCGACGGCGGAACCGTCGATCGGCGAATTGATGAGCCAGTTGTCGACGCAGACGTCGCGGCTCGTGCGCGACGAGATGCGGCTGGCGCAAAAGGAGTTCCAGGAGGCGGCCAAGCACGCCGGCATCGGTGCCGGGCTGTTCAGCGCGGCCGGACTGCTGGCGTTCTTCGGTTTCGGCACCGTGGTCGCGGCTGCGGTTGCCGCGCTGGCCCTGGTGCTGCCGGTGTGGGCGGCCGCGCTGATCGTCGCCGCGGTGCTGTTCGCCGCGGCGGGCATCGCGGCGCTGGTGAGCAAGCGGCAGATCGACGAGGTGTCGCCACCGCGGCAGACCGCCGAGAGCGTGAAGACCGACATCGACGAGTTGAAAGGCGCTGTCCGCCATGACCACACCTGACGGACTGCCACCGGAGCCGGGGCCCGACGCGAGCGCCGGCGACATCCAGGCCGACATCGAGCGGACGCGCCAACAGTTGGGCGCGACCGTGGGGACGTTGAGCGAGAAGCTCGACGTCAAGAAGCAGGCCCAGCAGAAGGCGGCCGACGTGCGCGCCAAGGCCATGCCGGCGGTGCCGATCGCGGCCGTCGTGGCCGTCGTCGCCGTCGTCGGGCTGGTGCTCTGGCGTCGTCGACGCAGCTGACCGCTACCCGGTCAGCGCCTGGTCGAGCCAGCTTCGCAACGCCGCCACGGGTGCTGCGCCGGACTGGCGAGCCAGCACGTTGCCGTGGTCGATCACCAGAAGCGTCGGTACCGCCTGCACGGTGAATCGCTGCGCGGTCGCAGGCGCGGCGTCCACGTCGACCTTGACCAGTTTCAGGCTGCCGGCCCGCTCCTGCGCGAGTTGCTCGAGTGCGGGACTGACCATGCGGCAGGGGCCGCACCAGGTTGCCCATAGATCGACAAGCACTGGGACAGAAGACTTTCCGACGACGTCGGCAAAATTGCGGTCGTCGGCGTCGACGATCCACGGCAGCCACTGCCGGCAGTTCGCGCACCGCGGCTTGCCGGTGGCCGACGCGGGTACGCGATTGCGCTTACCGCAGTGCGGGCAGGTGACGACGTTGTTGCTCACCGGTCAAGTGTGCCGCGGTCACCGAGGACGAGCGCGCGCCGCTGTACGCCCGTGCCGGCGTGTCGGTGCGCAGACACGCGCGCTCGCGGCAACGAGGGCGGTCACGTGGGCAGCTCCAGCTGCACCTCGTCGGGCGTCTTGTCCGGGCGCAGCCCACGCCAGCTGGGGTGGCGCAGCCGGCCGTCGCCGGTCCACTCGCTGTAGCGGACCTCGCCGACGAGCTCCGGCCGCACGAACGTCACCCCTTTGCGGTCGGCCCGCGGCAGCGGCTCGCTGAACGGCGACTCGTCGGTCTGCAGCGGAGCCAGGATCTTCTTGAGCCGGTCGAGCTCCTTCTCGGTGAACCCGGTGCCGACGCGGCCGACGAACCGCAGACCGTTGCCGTCGGGAATGCCCATCACCAGCGCGCCGATCTGGCTCGTGCGGCCGCCGGTGCCTTCCCGCCAGCCGCCGATCACGATCTCCTGGGTGTTCCAGTTCTTGTCCTTGATCCACGCCTTCGACCGCCGGCCCGGCTGATAGGTGGAGTCCCAGCGCTTGGCCACCACGCCTTCCCAGCCGCGTTGCCGCGAGTACGCCAGCGCGTCGGGCCCGTCACCGGTCAGCAGCTCAGGCACGATCAGCTCGTCGCGATCGGCGGCCAGCGCCTCGAGCACCCGCCTGCGGTCGCGGTAGCGCGCCCGCAGCAGCGAGCGCCCGTCCAGCTGCAGCACGTCGAACGCCCAGAACTCGATCCGCGTCGCGCGGGCGCGGTTCTGCATCTCGGAGAAGCTCGGCACGCCGTTGCGGTCCAGCGCCACCACTTCGCCGTCGAGGATGGCGTGGTGCTCGGCCAGCGCGTCGACCACCGCCTGCAGTCCCGGGTATTCGCCGGTGACGTCGCGACCGCTGCGCGACTGCAGGCACATCCGCCCGTGGTCGGCCTCCATCAGCAGCCGGTAGCCGTCGAACTTGCCCTCGAACGCCCACTCGTCGTGAGTGAGGTTCTCGACGGAGCCCAGGGTCGCCAGCATCGGTGCCATGTCACGCACGGTCGGTGAGTCCTGCTCTTTCATCCGGTGCGCCAGCCATTGTTCACCCTTGGTCTGAATCAGCGCATAGCGCCCCGAGATTCGCTTTCCGTGCAGCGTCACGATCACTTCGTCGTCGCGGAACTTCTCGGCTTCGTAGGTGCCGGTGTCCCAGACGATCATCTTGCCTGCGCCGTATTCCCCTTTGGGGATGGTGCCCTGAAACGTCAGGTATTCCAGCGGATGGTCTTCGGTGTGCACCGCGAGATGGTTCACCGACGGAGTGTGGGGCAGATTCTTCGGCACCGCCCAGCTGACCAGCACCCCGTCTCGTTCCAGCCGCAGGTCGTAGTGCAGCCGGCGGGCATGATGTTCCTGGATGACGAACCGGTTGTTCGCGCCCGGCGTGGGCGCTGAAACTTCAACCGGCTCAGGCGTTTTCGATGCATCGCGCATGCTTCGGTATTTGGCCAGCCGGTCGCTGGTGGCCATGTCGGCATCAAGCGGCGCCAGCAGATCGCCGTGCTCGGCGACTCTGCGCAGCACCTCGTCGAAACGCAGTTGCCGCAGATCGGGATCGTCGAGTTCCTCCCACGTGCGCGGCGCCGCGACCGTCGGCTCTTCGCGCCCCCGCAACGAATAAGGCGCGATCGTGGTCTTGGCCGCGTTGTTCTGGCTCCAGTCGACGAACACCCTGCCGGTGCGCAGGCTTTTGGTCATGGTCGCCGTGACCCGCTGCGGGTCGGCCTGCTCGAGTTGCTGGGCCACCTTCTTCGCGAGCGTGATCGCGCCCGTCGAGCTGATCGGCTTGTCCAGTGGCGCGTACAGGTGCACGCCCTTGCTGCCGCTGGTCACCGGGTACGTCGTCAGGCCGATGTCGGCCAGCATGTCGCGAATCTCATGGGCCACTTCGACGATCTGGGCCATCGGCACGCCAGGTCCAGGATCCAGGTCGAACACCAAACGTGTTGCCGGGCCGGGTTTTTCGTCGAGAAACCGCCATTGCGGCACATGGACCTCCAGCGCTGCCTGCTGCGCGATCCACGCGAGTCCTGCCGGGCTGTCGATGATCGGATAGGTGGTGACGCCCGACTTGTGCACGACCGTGCCGCGGCTCAGCCAGTCCGGGGCCGAGTCGGCGAGCTGCTTTTCGAAGAACGCGCCCTCCTCCACGCCGTTGGGCCACCGCTTGCGGGTGGCCGGGCGGCCGGCGATGTGCGGCAGGATGCATTCGGCGATGCCGACGTAGTAGCCGAACACCTCTTCTTTGGTGGTGCCCGTCGCCGGGTACAACACCTTGTCCGCGTTGGTCAGCCGCACGTGCGGACCGGGCACGCGTTCCGGCGGCCACACATGCGGAATCCCAGCCATGGAGCCTGTGTTCCCTTTCGGCGGCACCTTGCAACGTCGGATCAAGGTATACGCCGGCGTGTCCGTCATACTGAGGTATGCGGTCAATCTGGAAGGGCTCACTTTCCTTCGGGCTGGTGAACGTCCCGGTGAAGGTCTACAGCGCGACCCAGGACCACGACGTGAAGTTCCACCAGGTCCACGCCAAAGACCACGGCAGGATCCGCTACAAGCGGGTCTGCGAGAAAGACGGCGAGGAAGTGGACTACCGCGACATCGCCAGGGCCTACGAATCCGACACCGGACAGACCGTAATCATCACCGACGAGGATCTGGCCACCCTTCCCGAAGAGCGCAGCCGCGAAATCGAGGTGCTGGAATTCGTCCCCGCCAGCGACATCGATCCGCTGTTGTACGACCGAAGCTATTACCTGGAGCCCGACTCCAAATCGACGAAGTCCTATGTGCTACTGGCCAAGACGCTGGCCAACACCGACCGCGTGGCGATCGTGCACTTCGCGTTGCGCAACAAGACCCGGCTTGCGGCGTTGCGGGTCAAGGACTTCAGCAAGCGCGACGTGATGGTCATCCACACGCTGCTGTGGCCCGACGAGATCCGCGATCCCGATTTCCCAGTGCTGGACAAGGAAGTCGAGATCAAGCCGGCCGAATTGAAGATGGCCGAGCAGGTGGTGGAGTCGATGGCCGACGACTTCAAGCCCGACGAGTTCCGCGACACCTACCAGGAACATTTGCATGAACTGATCGAGGCGAAACTCGAAGGCGGCGAAGCGTTTCCGACCGAAGAGAAACCAGCCGACCTCGACGTCACCGACGACGTGTCGGATCTGCTGGCCAAGCTGGAAGCCAGCGTGCGACGGCGCCGCTCGGAGTCGGGTGGCTCGGCGAGCAAGAGCCCCGCCAAAAAGGCACCAGCGAAGAAAGCCGCCAAGAAAACGTCAGGAGCCGCAAAGCCGGCGGCATCGGGCAGCGCGAAGAAGTCGGCTGCCAAGAAGGCACCGGCGAAGAAAGCCGCCGGCAAGAGGTAGTGCAGCCGCAGCGGGTTAGTCTGCCGGGGTGATCCTCGACAGATTCCGGCTTGACGATCAGGTAGCAGTGGTGACCGGCGGCGGGCGCGGCCTCGGCGCGGCGATGGCCATCGCATTCGCTGAAGTGGGCGCCGACGTCCTCGTCTCGTCGCGCACCCGAAGCGAACTCGACGACGTCGCCGACAAGATCAGAGCACTCGGCCGGCGCGCGCACGTGGTGGTGGCCGACCTCTCCGACACCGACGCCACCGCGGCACTGGCGCAGGCCGCGGTCGACGAGTTCGGCCGGCTCGACATCGTGGTGAACAACGTGGGCGGCACCATGCCGAACCTGTTGTTGAACACCAGCACGAAAGATCTGAAGAGCGCGTTCACGTTCAACGTTGCGACCGCCCACGCGCTGGTGACCGCGGCGGCGCCGCTGATGCTCGAGCACTCCGGCGGCGGCAGCATCATCAACATCACGTCGACCATGGGCCGGGTGCCCGGGCGCGGCTTCGCGGCGTACGGCACCGCCAAGGCCGCGCTCGCGCACTACACCCGACTGGCCGCGCTGGATTTGTGCCCCCGCATCCGGGTCAACGCGATCGCCCCCGGATCGATCCTCACCTCCGCGCTGGACGTGGTCGCCAGCAACGACGAGATGCGCACCCAGCTGGAGAAGGCCACGCCGATGCGCCGACTGGGAGACCCCGCCGACATCGCAGCTGCCGCAGTCTATTTGGCGTCCCCGGCCGGGGCATACCTGACCGGCAAGATCCTCGAGGTGGACGGCGGACTGAACATGCCGAACCTCGAACTCCCCTTCCCCGACCTGTAAGGAGACGTCGATGACATTGCGAGTCGCCCAGATCGGAACCGGCAACGTCGGCAAGCATGCACTCGCCGGCGTCCTCACCGACCCCGCGTTCGAGCTCACCGCCGTGTGGGTGTCGTCGCCGGACAAAGCCGGACGCGACGCCGCCGAACTGGCCGGCTTGGACCGTCAGACCGGCGTCACCGCAAGCAATGACCTCGCGGAAGTGATTGCCACACAGCCTGATTGCGCCGTCTACACAGCACTTGCCGACAACCGGCTGCCGGATGCACTAGAGGACTATCGACGGCTGCTCGCAGCCGGCATCAACGTGGTGGGCAGCGGACCGGTGTTTTTGCAATACCCGTGGAACGTCATCCCCGACGAGTTGATCAGTCCGCTGGAACAGGCTGCACAGCAAGGGAATTCGAGCGTGTTCGTCAACGGCATCGACCCGGGTTTCGCCAACGACCTGCTGCCGCTGGCGCTCGCCGGGACGTGTCAGAGCATTCAGCAGGTTCGATGCATGGAGATCGTCGACTACGCGACATACGACAGCGCGGCGGTGATGTTCGACGTGATGGGCTTCGGCAAGCCCCTCGACGAGATCCCGATCCTGCTGCAACCACTGGTGCTCAGCATGGCCTGGGGCTCGGTGGTGCGCCAGATCGCGGCCGGGCTGGGCATCACGCTCGACGAGGTGGTCGAGGTGTACTACCGCGAACCCGCGCCCGAAGATTTCCGGATCGCAGCGGGGCCCATCGCGAAAGGCACCGCCGCGGCGCTGCGGTTCGAGGTGCGCGGGCTGGTGGACGAACGGCCGGCGGTGGTGCTGGAGCACGTGACGAGACTGCGCGACGACCTCTGTCCGGACTGGCCGCAGCCTGCCCAGCCCGGCGGCTCCTACCGCGTCGAGGTCACCGGAGAGCCGTCGTACGCACTGGACCTGTGCCTGTCCAGCCCCAACGGCGACCACAACCACGCCGGATTGGTGGCCACCGCAATGCGCGTCGTCAACGCGATTCCGGTCGTCGTGGCCGCCGAGCCGGGTATCCGGACCGCGCTCGACTTGCCGCTCGTGACGGGCAAAGGGCGGTACGCTCCCTAGCTACCAGGGTTTTGGAAAGGACCTCCATGAGCATCCGAATCCGCTACGTGTTGGCCGCCGGTGCGGTCGCTGCTCTGTTCGGCGCGCCGGCCGCTGCCGCTGACGACCAGACCTGCACCACCACGGGTACCAACGACACCGTGTGCAGCTCGCCGGGCAACGTTCAGATCAACGACTCGCCGTCGGTCAGCGAATTCACGCTGCCGTACTGGGACGAGGCCTACGCCGGCCCGTACCCGGTGCCGTACGACGAGAGCAGCGGCGAAGGCCGCCGCTAGGCCGAGCTCGTGCTGAGGATGCGGCGGTCGGCGGCAGCGGTGCTCGCGGCGGCCGGACTCGCGGCGGCCGGACTCGCGGCGGTCACCGCCCCCGGGGCGACCGCGCTGCCCACCTGCGCCACCGTCGCGCCGTGGACCATGCAGTGCGAACGTGGCACCCACACGTCGATCAACAGCTCGCCGAATGTCGTCGTCGCGCCTGGGCCCTACCTCGAGCAGCCGTGGCTGTACCGCGGCGGCCCCGTCTTCGGCATCGGCGGCTGGTCCGTGCCCTGATTGACCGCCGCTGCGTTCGGGTAACCTAACTTTCTGATTCGATAAGCCGGAAAGACCGGGGAGCCCACGTTGGTAGTGCCGCCGATCACCGAGGCGCGGCTGCGGCCCAGCTGGTATCTGCTCGGCCCCGCGTTCGTCGCCGCGATCGCCTACGTCGACCCCGGCAACGTCGCCGCCAACGTCAGCGCCGGAGCACAGTTCGGCTTTCTGCTGGTATGGGTGATTCTGCTGGCCAACGCGATGGCCGGGCTGGTGCAGTACCTATCCGCCAAGCTGGGCCTGGTCACCGGCCAATCACTGCCCGAGGCCGTCGGCAGCCGGATGCGCCGCCCCACCCGGCTGGCCTATTGGGCACAAGCCGAAATGGTGGCCATGGCCACCGACCTAGCCGAAGTGGTGGGCGGCGCGCTGGCGCTGCGGTTGCTGTTCGGGTTGCCGTTCGTGGTCGGCGGTTTGATCACCGGGCTGGTGTCGTTGCTGCTGCTGATGGTCCAGGACCGTCGCGGCCAGCGCATGTTCGAGCGGGTGATCACCGGGCTGCTGTTGGTCATCGCCATCGGTTTTCTCACAAGCCTTTTCGTCAACTCACCGCCGGCCGGTGACGTGGTCGCGGGCCTGCTGCCACGCTTTCACGGCACCGAGAGCGTGCTGCTGGCCAGTGCGATGCTGGGCGCCACCGTGATGCCGCATGCGGTGTACCTGCATTCCGGGCTGACGCGCGACCGTCACGGCCACCCCACGGGCCGCCGACGGGCGGTGCTGATGCGGGTCACCCGCTGGGACGTGGCGCTGGCGATGGTGGTGGCCGGTGCGGTCAACATGGCCATGCTGCTGGTGGCGGCCAACAACCTGCAGGGCCGCCACGACACCGACACGATCGAGGGCGCGCACGCCGCGGTGCGCGACACCCTGGGCCCGACGGTCGCACTGTTCTTCGCGATCGGGCTGCTGGCTTCGGGCTTGGCGTCGACGTCGGTGGGCGCATATGCGGGCGCGATGATCATGGCCGGGCTGCTGCACCGCAAGGTCCCGCTGCTGGCGCGGCGGTTGATCACGCTGGTGCCGGCGCTGGTGATCCTGGGGGCCGGGCTGGATCCCACCCGCGCGCTGGTGTTGTCGCAGGTGGTGCTGTCGTTCGGGATACCGTTCGCGCTGATCCCGCTCGTCCGGCTGACCAGTGACACGTCGGTGATGGGCACCGACGCCAACCAACGGGTCACCACCGCGTTCGGCTGGGTGGTCGCCGCGTTGATTACTGTGCTCAATGTGGGACTGCTGTATCTGACTGTCGCGGGCTGACCGTCGAGGCTGATGCACAGGTACTTCGCCTACGGCTCGAACCTGTGCGTCGCGCAGATGGCGCGGCGCTGCCCTGATGCCGCCGATCCCGTTCGCGCGACGCTGGCCGACCACGACTGGCTGATCAACCAGCGCGGCGTCGCCACCGTCGAGCCGTTTCGGGGCACCCACGTGCACGGCGTCGTCTGGCAGGTGTCCGATCGTGACCTCGCGACGCTGGACAGCGCCGAAGGCGTGCCCGTGCGCTATCGCCGTGACCGGCTGACCGTGCACACCGCCGACGGACCCGCCGAGGCGTGGGTGTACATCGACCACCGCGTGCAGACCGGTGCGCCGCGGCCGGGATATCTGGAGCGGATCATCGACGGAGCGATCCATCATCGGCTGCCACACCGCTGGGTCGAGTTCCTGCGCCGCTGGGATCCCGTCCGCTGGCCGGGTCCACGCGCATCGAAAAGCTCTGGGCCGCAAACACTTTCGGAGCTCCTGCGACAGCCTGGCGTGCAGGAGGAGAGCCGGTTGCGCTCACGGTTCGGCTTCCTGGCCATCCACGGCGGCGGTTTGGAGCAGATGACCGACGTGATCGCCCAACGGGCCGCCGACGCGGCCGGTGCGTCGGTGTACCTGCTGCGCCACCCGAAGCGCTATCCGCACCATCTGCCGTCGGCGCGGTTTCGCGCCGAGGAGTCGGTGCGGCTCGCGGAGTTCCTGCGGCACGTCGACACGGTGGTGTCGCTGCACGGCTACGGGCGCATCGGACGCAGCACTCACCTGCTGGCGGGCGGTCGCAACCGGGTGCTGGCCGCACACCTCACCCGCCACCTGGACCTGCCCGGCTACCAGCTGGTGACCGACCTCGCCGCGATACCGCCGGAGCTGCGCGGCATGCATCCGGACAACCCCGTCAACCGCGCTCCCGGCGGTGGTGTCCAGCTGGAGTTGTCACCGCGGGTGCGGGGCATCAGCCCGCGAAGCCGCCCGCCCGAGGACGACGGACTCGCGCCGGTCACCTCCGCACTGGTGCAGGGTCTGGCCGCGGCCGCCCGCAGCTGGGTCTGACCGGCCCATCCGGCCCGGCGCCTGGTCCGAATACCGGGTGTGAAGCGCACTGGCCAAGCGACGCCCGCCATCTACCGGACCAGGATCACGCACCTGCGGCAGGCGCCGGTGAACCACTTCTTCGAACACCGCAGCTACAGCTGGTACGTCGACGTCGACGACCTGCCTGACCTGCCCCGCTGGCTGCGCGCCTTCGCCCGCTTCGACCCCCGTGACCACTTCACCGGTTCCGACGCCGACTCACTGCGCCAACGAGTCGACGCCTTCCTCGCCCGCCACGGCGTGCCGCTGCCCGGCGGTCAGATCACCGCGCTGCTGCTGCCGCGGGTGCTCGGCCACGCGTTCAACCCGCTGACCCTCTACTGGTGTCACGACCGCGCCGGGCTGTTGCGACACGTGATCGCCGAGGTGCAGAACACCCGCGGCGAACGGCACGCGTACCTGTTGCCGTCGGCCGACGCGCCGGTGCTGGCCGTCAAACGGATGTACGGCTCCCCGTTCCACCCGGTCGACGGCCACTACGTGCTGCGGGCGCCGCGACCTGGCCACCGCCTCGACGTCGAGGTGTCGCTGTACCGCAACGACGCGCCGGCGTTCGTCGCGACCGTGCGCGGAACCCGCCGTCCCGCGACCGTGGCGCAGGTGCTGCGGCTGCAGTTCGTCGCACCCGCGGCGCCGCTGCTGGCCGGGTTCGCCAGGCGCCTGCAGGGCGTCATGCTGTGGCTGCGCGGGGTGCGCCGGGTGCCGTGGCAGCCGATGGCCGCCGACGGACCGTCCGTGTCCTGCGCCGTGCACATCGACGTGACCGACCCGCCGGAGCAAAGCGTTGCGTCATGACGGCGGTCGCGGTCCAGCTAGGCTACCGCTCGATGGTCCGATCGTCGCAGCGCAACAGCGACCTGGATGCGTTGCTGCGCCGGGTGGCCCGCCAGGACGCCGACGCGTTCGCCGTGTTCTACGACCGCACCCGCGCCCGCGTGTTCGGGATGGTGAGCCGGGTGCTGCGGGATCCGGGCTACAGCGAAGAGACCACTCACGACGTGTATCTGCAGGTGTGGCGAAGCGCCGGCAGTTTCGACCCGGCAACGGGCTCGGCACTGGCCTGGCTGCTGACCATCGCGCACCGGCGGGCCGTCGACCGGGTCCGGGCGGAGCAGGCCGCCACCCAGCGCGAGGTCCGCTACGGCACGACCACCGCCGAACCGGCGGCCGACGTCGTGGCCGACGCGGCGATTTCCAGCGACGAACGCCGTCAGGTGGTCGACTGCCTGGCCGCACTCACCGAACCGCAACGCGAAGCGATCGAACTGGCCTACTACGGCGGATTGACGTATTCGCAAGTGTCCGAGCGTCTTTCGACTAACCTTGCGACCATCAAGTCACGGATGCGCGACGCGCTGCGCGGCCTGCGCAACTGCCTGGGCGTGACATGACCGAGCCGTCCGATTTCGAACTCGTCGAGCTGGCGACGCCGTACGCGCTCGACGCCGTCGGCGACGACGAACGCGCCGGGCTCGAGCGCCGGGTCGCCCGGGCACCGGCCGCTGTCGCTGACGCATTCCACGACGAGGTGCGAGCGGTGCGGGAGACGCTGGCAGTGCTGTCGGCGGCGACGGCGGCCGAGCCGCCCGCGCATCTCCGCGAACGCGTGCTGGCCACAGTCGCTTCACGTCCCAGCCAATTTCGTTGGCGCACAACGCTTCTGGCTGCTGCTGCGGCGCTGGTGGTGGGCCTGGGCGCGTTGGCCGCCGGGCTCGCGCTGCGCCCGTCGCCGCAGCCGTCCACGGCCGAGCAGGTGTTCGCCGCACCCGACGTGCACACGGTTTCAGGGGCGATCCCCGGCGGCGGCACGGCGACGGTCGTGTTCTCGCGGGAGAAGAACGCCGGCGTGCTGGTGATGAACAACGTGCCGCCGCCCAAGCCGGGCACGGTGTATCAGATGTGGTTGATCGGCGATCAAGGCCCGACGTCGGCGGGCACGATGGACGAGAAGGCCGTCGCGCCCTCGACCCGCGCCGTGCTGCCGGACCTGCGCCACTCGAATGCCCTCGCGTTCACCGTCGAGCCGGGCAGCGGCTCCGACAAGCCGACCAGCCCGGTGATCGCCAAGCTGCCGCTCAGCTGAGCGTCGCGGCCGCGGCCGCGGCGATCACGTCGGCCGCGTCGTGGCGGCGCCGCCAAGCGCGCAGCTGGCGGGTCGCGCCGTTGCCCTCTTCGGCCAGCCGCTGCAGTTCACCGGACACCTGCCGATACTCGCCGAGCTCTTCCAATGCCGGGCGCAGATAGTCGACGAACCTGGCCAACAGCTCGCGCGTGCGCACCGTTCGCGGGCGGTCGGTGAGGTCGACCGCCCAGCCGTCGAGCCCGTCGCGAGCGGCCTTCCAGTACGCGGCACGCAACGTCTCGGCCGGCACCCGCGGTGCTGCGCGGCCTCGCTCGATCTCGTCGAGCGCGGTCATCACCGCGGCCCGGATCAGCGTCGCCAGCAGCACCGTCTCGGCGACTGTCGACGGCACGTCGGCCACCCGCACCTCGATAGTCGGGAACTTCGACGACGGCCGCACATCCCAATAGATCATCCCGTCGTCGATCACGGCGCCGGTGTCCAACAGCATCTCGACGGTCGACTCGTAGTCGGCGACCGACTCGAAGAACGGTGGCGGCCCGGCACTGGGCCAGCGGGCCCACAGCACGCTGCGCCAGCTGGCGTAACCGGTGTGCGCGTTGCGGTAGATCGCGGAGTTGGCGGTCAGCGCCAACAGCAGCGGCAGCCAGGGCCGCAACCAGTTGCTCACCGCGACGGCCGCAACGCGATCGGGCACCGCGACGTGGACATGACAGCCGCAGATGCCTTGCTCGTGGGCGATCATCCCGAAGTGCTCGCCGATGGTGCGGTAGCGCGGAGTGTCGGTCACCGGGAAGTGGTGAGGCACCGAGGGCGGCAGCGCGACGGCCAACAACTGCGCGCCGGCGGCCGATGCGGCCTCGGCGGCGGTGCGGCGCAACCGGCGCAATTCGGTGCGCAGTTCGTCGCTGCCGGCGAGAACACCCGAGGTGGTCTCGACCTGGCAGCTGGTGAGTTCGAGCTGAAGCTTCACTCCGCGCGCGTCGGCGTAATCGGCCACCGTCCGGTTGAGCGGCACAGGTTCGCCGGTGCCGGGGTCGACGAGCAGGAATTCCTCTTCGACGCCGATCGTCGGATGTTCGCCCATGATGTCCGCATTCTCTCACCGATGCGCAGAAGCGCCTGACGCCAACGGTTTTTCGCGGTGTTCCGCGCACACTTTTGGGACGCTCGTGTCATAGTGGGCGCACTTGGCGATCGGATACGGAGGCGCGGGGTGGCGAAATCGGTTGCGCCAGCAATCATTTCTTGCGTGCTCGCCGGTTTGCTGCCTGCGGTCGGCGGCTGTTCTTCTCAGCCCAAGACCGTCACCAAAGAGGACGTCGCCAACCAGATCCGCGAGAAGGAATGGGCGGGCAGCAAACCGGAATCCGTGTCGTGCCCGGACAATCTGCGCCCGAGCGTCGGGGCGACCGTGGTTTGCGAAATGACGGTCAAAAGCCAGGCGTACCGGGTGGACGTCACCGTCAAGAGCATCAACGGCGACAACGTCGTACTCGACATGCAGGCGCGCCGTTGACCCGGTCGTTGACGAGCCCGGCCCGACAAGCGATTCTGGCCTGATGGGAGCCGAACAGCCGTCACGTAAACCCGGCGATCCGGTGGCACGGTTGCTACGGCTGCCTTTGTCCACCAAGGAGTTCATCGAGCGGATCGTCACCGGAAGCGTGAATCAGTCGGGGCGGCAAACGCTTTTCATGTTGTTCACCACCTGGGATCTGGCGGGCGGTGGCCCGTTCGCAGCCAGTGCCGTGGCGACGACGGGACTGGCCAAGACCGTGGACATCGTCGAGAAGAGCCTGACGGTACCGGTCTTCAGCCCGCTGCTGAAGCGGCTGGGCGTCGACAGAGTCAAACTGCGGGCGTCGCTGTGTGCGTCGCAGGTGGTGGGCCTGGGAATCATGCGCTACGCGGTCCGCTCAGAACCCATCCACTCGATGGACGTCAATACCCTTGTCGACGCGGTGGCACCCGCACTGCAGCATTACCTCACCGGCGACTTGTCTTGAGCCGCAAGCCTTTTCGCTTCGCCCCGCGCCGCTGACGAATCGTCGTGCCGGACGGCGCGGTCGACGGGCTGTGCGCTGGGTCACGCGACGCAGGCGGGGTCAGCCCCGGTCAGGGATAATGCCTGGTAATCATGAGCAGCCCGGCGCACCGCTTCCGGGGTCGGGAGGCCCGACCTCGCTCGTCGGCGCCACGCCACCGGTTGCCCGCCCGGTCGGCGCGGCGCCCGCTGCTCGTCGCGGCCCAGCTGGTCACCGCGCTGGCGGCGGTGGTGATTGTGGTGATCACCGGAATGGCGTGGGCGGGCAACCGCAACCTGTTCGGCGGGATCACGGTCTCGCAGGCGCTGGAGGGCGCGCCGGCCTCCACCGGCGGCGACCAGAACATTCTGATCATGGGCCTCGACAGCCGCCTCGACCAGCACGGCCGGCCGTTGCCGCAGGAGATGTACGACGCGCTGCATGCCGGCGACGAGACAGCGGGTGGCTACAACGCCAACGTGCTGATCGTGGTGCACATCCCGGCCGGCACCGCGCCCATCACCGCGATCTCGATCCCCCGCGACGACTACGTCGACCTCGCCGGTTGCCAGTGCAAAGGCAAGGTCAAGCAGGCCTACGGGTTCGCCTATCAGCGGGTGATGGACAAGCTGGACGCGTCCGGTGATCCAACCGCAAACGAGCAGAAAGCCCGCGAAGCCGGCCGCAAGGCGCAGATCAGCACGGTGCGCAACCTGCTGGGCATCCCGATCGACCACTTCATCGAGGTCACGCTGGCCGCGTTCTTCCAGATCGCGCAGGTGGTGCAGCCGATCACGGTGTGCCTGAACGAAGACACCTACGACAACTTCTCCGGCGCCGACTTCCACAAGGGCGTGCAGCAGATCGACGCGGCGCAGGCGATGGCGTTCGTGCGGCAGCGCCGCGACGTCAACGACGAGATGTTCACCGATCTGGACCGCACCCGTAGACAGCAGGCGTTCATCGTGTCCTTGCTGAACGCACTGCGTCACGGCGGATCGCTGTCGAGTCCCAGCGACCTGCACCGGTTGCTGGACGTGGCACGGCAGAACATCGCCGTCGACTCGAGCCTGGACATCTCGAGCTTCATTCAGCACGCCTCGGCGTTCACCGACCGGGGGGTCTCGCTGTACACGCTGCCGATCAGCAGCTTCACCCAGGATTCCGCCGGCGAGGACGTGAACACCGTCGACGTGCCGATGATCCGTGCGATCGTGCGCGACCTCGTCGGCCCCCCCACCGCGAACACCTCGTCGACGGGCAGCGCCACCACCCCGCCGTCGACCGCCAACGAGGCGCTGTCCGCGGCCAGCGGCGTGGTGCTCAACGTGGTCAACGCCTCCGACTACAAGGGGCTGGCCACGAAACTGGAGAACACGTTCGTCGACCGGGGATTCACCGCCGGTGAAGTGACGACGGCCGACAGCGTCAGCGACGAGAGCACCATCACCTACGGGCCCGGCGCCGGGCCGGCCGCCGAGGCACTGGCCCGTCAGCTCAACCTGACCGCCACCCCGTCGAGCGGCCTGGCCCGCGACACGGTGCAGCTGACCGTAGGCACGGACTTCCCGAGCGACGATTTCCTGATAGACAGTGAAACCGGAAGCACCCCAAGCACTGAAAGCAGCACAACCGCCACCAGCACGACATCGCCGACCAGTACGGTCGCCACGGTGTCGGCCACGGCGGCCGGGACCCGAACTCCCGCACCCACCGACCTCACCCGCATGACCAACGACCAAGCGCCGTGTGTGAAGTGACCGGCGGCGCGCGGCCAGGCAGACGAAGAGGACGCACGAGATGACCTACGACCCGCGGTACCCGCAGCGCCCGCCATACCCGGATCCGCGCACGCGCTATCAGCAGCCGTACGGCCATCCCATGTATCCGCCCCAGCGCGTGGCCTATGCGCACACCGCGGTGTTGCCACCGGCCCAGCCGGCTGCGCCGAAGCGGTCCCGTGCCGGGCTGATCTTCGCGGGAGCCGTTGTGCTGTCGGTCATTTCGGCTGCGATCGGAGGCGGCGTGGCATTGACGGTCTCGTCGCCGCATTCGCGGTTGAGCACCATGACCACCGCCACCAACAGCGGCCAGCCGCCGGCCCGCTTGCAGACCGGGTCGGTGGAGCAGGTGGCGGCCAAGGTGGTGCCCAGCGTGGTGAAGCTCGAGACCAAGCTCGGCAATGCGTTCGCCGAGGGCTCCGGAATCATCCTCGACCCCAACGGCCTGATCCTGACCAACAACCACGTCGTCTCGGTCCCGGGTGCAGCACAGAGCGGACGCGCCGGCGCCGACACCACCGCCACCTTCAACGACGGCCGCACCGCGCCGTTCACGATCGTCGGCGCAGACCCGACCAGTGACATCGCGGTCGTGCGCGCGAAGAACATGTCGGGACTGAACCCGATCACCCTGGGCTCGTCGGCGGACCTTCGGGTGGGCCAGAGCGTGGTGGCAGTCGGGTCGCCGCTCGGGCTCAACAGCACCGTGACGGCGGGCATCATCAGCGCGCTGAACCGGCCGGTGTCGACGGTGGGTGACGCGGACAACCAGAACACCGTGCTCGACGCGATCCAGACCGACGCGGCGATCAACCCCGGCAACTCGGGCGGAGCGCTGGTGAACATGAACGGCGACCTCATCGGCGTGAACTCGGCGATCGCGACAATCGGCGACACGTCGAGTGCCGACGCGAAGGCCGGGTCGATCGGGCTGGGCTTCGCGATCCCGGTGGATCAGGCCAAGCGCATCGCCGACCAGCTCATCACCACCGGCAAGGCGTCGCGCGCGTCGCTGGGTGTGCGGGTCACCAGCAACGCCGACACCCACGGGGCGCAGATCGTCGAGGTGGTCAGCGGCGGCTCCGCAGCCTCGGCGGGCCTTCCCGTCGGCGCGGTGGTCACCAAGCTCGACGACCGGGTCATCGACGGCGCCGACGCGTTGGTGGCCGCCGTGCGTTCGAAGGCGCCCGGCGACATCGTCACGCTCACCTACACCGACCCGTCGGGAGCCACCAAGACGACGAAGGTGAAGCTGGGCACCGCAGCGCCGTGAGCGTTGACCTGTGGCGGCTGGACGCGTCCGACGGCGAGCTTCTGATCAAGACCGGTGTCACCGGGCGGGCGTCGCGCGTGGGTCACCGGCTGACCATCGCGATGACCAGTTGGCGGGGCACCGTCACGTGGACGGGCGACCAGCCCACCGCTGTCGAGCTCGACGTCGACGTCGACTCCCTCGAGGTGCTGCACGGCGAAGGCGGGTTGACGCCGCTGTCCGGACCGGAGAAGGCCGTCGTCCGCTCGAACGCGTTCAAGTCACTCGAGCGCGACCGATTCCCGACGATCACGTTCCGGTCCGAGGACGTCGCCAAGATATCTGACGGCTACCGACTCACCGGGACCGTGGAGATTCACGGCACCGCGCGCCCGCAGACCGTCGACGTCAGCGTGGCGGATCTCGGCGAGGCATGGCAGATGTCGGCCCAAGTGCAGCTGCGCCAAACCGACTTCGGCGTCAAGCCGTACTCGCTCTTCATGGGCACGCTGAAGGTGGCCGACGAGGTGACGGTCGCGTTCACCGCCAGCCGCGCCAAAAATGCCTGAGCCCATTGGTTTTAGCGGGTTCAGCGCGCGGGAACACGTCGTCATGATCAGCACGTCGCATCGACGACCCATTGACCGAGCGGCCGACGCTCCGATGTTGCATCGGGCCGAAGGCGTGCTTTTAGCGTTGCGGCGGTGCCCGGTCGAAGATGCCTTCGACGAAATCGTTGCGACGTCGCGGCAGTACGTGGTGCCGGCGCTGCGGGTCGCGCAGGCGCTGGTCGAGCTCGCCGAGGGCCGCGAGCCGTCACACCCTGGCGCAATGGCGGTCGCGCGCCGACAATGGGGACATCTTCTAGAGACCACCGACGCAGCTGGGCAAGCAGGATGAACAGACCGATGAGCAAGACAGCGGAGTATCTGGCGGCACCCGCACGGATGATCGCCAGACCGTTGGCGCCGGTCGGCAAGGCGGCCCAGTGGATGCGGTCCGGCTATCCGCAGGACGCCCCGGGCGCCCACATCGCGCTGCTGGCGTTGTGCTGCAAGCCGCCTTCGGAGTCGCCGCGCGGCTGACAGCCGGTGCTCGCATAGCATCGCTGTCGATGGCCAAAGACTTCCGGTTCGGCATCGGGTTGTTGCCGAAGGGCTCGCGGTCGGCGTGGCAGGAGACCGCTCGCCGCGCCGAGGACCTTGGCTACGACATTCTCCAGGTGCCCGATCATCTGGGTGCGCCGGCTCCGTTTCCCGCGCTGGTCTCGGCGGCCGAGGTGACGACGATCCGGCTCGGCACGTTCGTGCTGAACGCCGGGTTCTACAAACCCGCGCTGCTCGCCCGCGACGCCGCCGCCGTAGACATGCTCAGCGACGGCCGATTCGAACTCGGGCTGGGCACCGGCTACGTCCGCGAAGAGTTCGAGGCCGCCGAGTTGCCGTTTCCGACTGCCGGGCAGCGGGTCGACTACCTGGCGCACATGACGGCCTACATGCGTGAGCACCTGCCCGATGTCCCGTTGCTGATTGCCGGCGCGGGCGACCGGGTGCTGACGATCGCGGCGCACCACGCCCACGTCATCGGCATCGCCGGTGGCCGGCCGGGCGGGGTGGCGGCCGATCCGCTCGGCGAGCGCGTGGAGTTTGTGCGCGGGGTGGCCGGCGACCGGTTCGACGACATCGAGTGCAACCTGGCGATCATCGCGGTACCGCGCGACTCGAGCGGCGAGCCCGACCTGCGGCTGGCCCGCAGGTATTCGCCTGAGCTGTCCGACGATGAGCTGCGGAAGCTGCCCGGTGTGCTGGCGGGGACGCCGCGCGACATCGCCGACACGCTTCGGCGGTACCGCGACACCTACTCGCTGACGTACTTCACCGTGCAGGAGCACCACGCGGAGGCGTTCTCGAAGGTGATCGCGGAGTTGCGCTGACGTTGGGCCGGTAAGCTGCGAGCCGATCGGCCCTCGTAGCTCAGGGGATAGAGCACGGCTCTCCTAAAGCCGGTGTCGCAGGTTCGAATCCTGCCGGGGGCACAAGCGATTGTGTGTTACCTCGGCTGATGCTTGACGTTTCGGTTTCGGGTGATTCTTT
>NZ_JCALDH010000019.1:0-42895 GCF_059812765.1 Mycobacterium sp. NGS39
AACCAACTCATCGCTGATATACGACGCAACGGGAACGAGGGCATCGGAAAGCCTGAACCGCTCAAGCACGGGTTGCACGGCTACTGGTCGCGACGTATCACCGCCGAACACCGTCTCGTGTACAAGATCGTCGGCGACGAGATTCGCATTGCACAATGCCGACTTCACTACACCTGAGATCGACGCCTTCCTGTCGGCCGCCTTCTGTAATGTGCTGCGGCTGCGCGTTTGACGACAGCAAATGTGTCAAGATCGCCCTCGGGAGGAGGACAGGCGGTGAGCGGTAACTTCGGGTTCCTGCAGAAGCAGTGGCCCCAGCTCTACGCCGAGGCGCGCAACGCCGAACGCGACGCGCTTTTCGACCCTCGGACCACCTGCTTCTACGCGCGGCGCGCGGTCGAGCACACCGTCGCCTGGATATACCGTGTCGAAGGCTTCCAGGAGCCCTACAAGAGCGACCTCGCCGCCCGGATCCATCAACCCGAATTCGTCAACCTCGTCGGACCGGCGCTGCGCCAGAAGTTCGACCTCATTCGCAAACTGGGCAATATCGCCGTCCACGAGCACAAGCCTCTCCCTAAGGACAAGAGCCAAGTCGTCCTGCGCGAGCTCTTCCACATCATGTCCTGGTTGGCCCGCACCTACGGCAAGGACGCGGCCAGCAAGCCCCATCCCGCTGCCCAGTTCAACCCAGCGTTGCTGCCCAAGCCCGCCGGGCAGGCCGTCGCCAAGTCGATCGCGCAGATCACGAAGCTCAACGACGAACTGAAGACAAAGGACGCTGCGCTGACCGCCGCGCAGGCCGCCCAGACCACACTCGAAGCGGAACTCGCCGCCGCACGCGCTGAGCTGGCCGCCATCAAGGCGGCTAATCAGGCCAAGCCCGATACCCACGACTACGACGAAGCCACTACCCGCACCGAGTTCATCGACGCCGATCTTCTCGAGTCCGGCTGGACGCTCGCCGACAAACGTGACCGCGAGTTCCCGGTGCACGGCATGCCCGACGGCAAGACTGGCTACGTCGACTACGTGCTGTGGGGTTCCGACGGTAAGCCGCTCGGTCTCGTCGAGGCCAAGCGGACATCCAAAGACGCGCACGCTGGCCAGCATCAAGCCAAGCTCTACGCCGACTGCCTTGAACAGATGTACGGTCAACGTCCGATCATCTACTACAGCAACGGTTTTCAGCATTTCATCTGGGACGACACGCAATACCCGCCGCGGCCGATCAACGGCTTTCACACTCGTGACCAACTCGAACTGCTGATCCAACGTCGCTTCACCCGTAAGCCATTGGCGGGCACTGACATTCCGCGCCACATCGTCGACCGTCCTTACCAGGAGCGTGCGATCCGTCGAGTTCTCGACCGATTCGAAACCGAGAACCAGCGCGAGGCCCTGTTGGTCATGGCGACCGGGGCCGGCAAGACGCGCACCGTCATCGCGCTTGTGGACATTCTCGCGAGGGCCAACTGGGTCAAGCGCGTACTCTTTCTTGCTGACCGGGTCGCATTGGTCAAACAGGCCGTCAACGCATTCAAGGCCATGCTTCCCGAATCGAAGCCGGTGAACCTGCTCACCGACAAGCACACCGATAGCCGGGTGTACGTCGCGACCTATCCGACAATGATGGGGCTGATTAACCAAACCGAGGGCGGCGCAAGACGATTCGGCCCTGGCTACTTCGACCTGGTCGTCATCGACGAAGCCCACCGCTCGGTCTACCAAAAATACCGGCACATCTTCGAACACTTCGATTCGCTGTTGCTCGGACTTACGGCCACGCCCAAAGAGGAAGTCGACCGCAATACGTATCAGCTCTTCAACCTCGAAGATGGCGTTCCCACCGACAACTACAGCCTCGACGAAGCCATCCAAGACGGCTACCTTGTGCCACCGCGTGCCGTCACCGTCCCCCTCCAATTCCCACTGCGCGGCCTTCGCTACGACGATCTCTCCGAAGAAGAGAAGGACGCGTGGGACGCCACCGAATGGGGCGAAGACGACGCTCCTGACGCGGTTGACGCCGACGCCGTCAACAAGTGGCTCTTCAACGCCGACACCGTCGACAAGGCACTGGAAGTGCTCATGCGCCACGGTCACCGCGTCGCCGGCGGAGATCGACTGGCCAAGACAATCATCTTCGCGCGCAACAACGCGCATGCTCTCTTCATCGCCGAGCGCTTCAACGTCCACTACCCCGAATACAAAGGATCATTCGCGCGGGTCATCACCCACGCTGTCGAATTCGCAGACTCACTGATCGACGACTTCTCACAGCCTGACAAGTCACCGCACATCGCGATTTCGGTCGACATGCTCGACACCGGCATCGACATCCCGGAGGTCGCCAATCTCGTCTTCTTCAAACCGGTCCGGTCCAAGTCCAAGTTCTGGCAGATGGTCGGCCGCGGCACGCGGTTGCGCCCCGACCTTTACGGCCCTGGCTTGGACAAGAAGGACTTCCTGATCTTCGACATCTGCGCCAACTTCGAATACTTCGGCCAAGAGCTCCCGACGTCGCAAGGCATCGTGCCGAAGCCGTTGTCCGAGCGGCTCTTTGCCGCCCGCGCGGAGCTGGTGGGGTCGTTGGACAAGCAGAAGGCCTATCCGCAGCTGCGAGCCGACATCGCACATGTGCTGCAGAACCATGTGCAAGGGATGCGCCTGGACAACTTCATCGTCAAACCCAAGCGCGCCGTCGTCGAGAAGTACTCCGATCCAAAGAATTGGGAGTCCCTTGCCGAGGCGCAGCTGGCCGAAATCATCGCCGATCTCGCGCCGCTGCCCACCACCGTGCAGGACTCCGACGAAGCGGCTAAGCGATTCGACCTGATGGTGGTTCGGAGCCAGATCGCCGTGCTTTACGGCCACGGACAAGAGCCACACGAAGCAAGCATCCGCGCCATTGCCGATGGGCTATTGGAGCAACTCAGCATCCCGGAAATCAAGAAGCGTGAGGAGCTGCTGCGCGAGGTGGCCAGCGACGAATGGTGGCACGACGTTACTCCCCCGATGCTGGAACAGGCCCGTCGACAGTTGCGGTCGATCGTCGGCTTGCTCGACAAGAAAACCCGGCCGGTGATCTACGCTGACTACGAAGACACGCTTGGAGAAGTCACCGAAGTGGCCATGCCGGCGGTCGCCACATTCACTGACATCGACCGCTTCAACGCGAAGATCTACGATTTCCTGGTCCGCCAACCGGACAACCTCGCGCTGCAGAAGTTGAAGAAGGCGCAACCGCTCACTGAAGCGGACCTGGAATCGCTCCAAGAGCTGCTGATCTCCAGCGGAGTCGCTGATTCTGCCGATCTCCATCGAGCGGTGCACGCGGCCAATGGCTTTGGCCGGTTCATCCGGTCATTGATCGGACTGGACCGTGCAGCCGCGACCGCCGCTTTCGCGGAATTTCTCGACGGCAAGAATGCGACGGCCGACCAGATCCAGTTCATCCAGCTTGTCATCAACTACCTCACCCGGCACGGCAGCATGTCACCAGATCTGCTGTTCGAGCCGCCGTTCACCGACAACGCCCCCAAAGGAATCGGCTCGGTCTTCGACCCCGACCGGGCACGCGCGGTCATCGAGGTGATCCAGCAACTCAACGCCTCAGCCGACGCCGGTTAGGCCAACTCCAAGTTCGCGACGACACTTGCATGATCGGATGCGCCGACCTTCCGGGGCTCATGGAGTATCGCGGCATCGACGATCGCGTCCTGCAGCGCAGGCGATACGAAGATGTAGTCCAATCGAAAGCCGTTCAGATCTAGGGTTTCACCCGTCGTCTTGTCTTTACGCTTCGAGTACCACGTGTAGTCGCGTTGGTCGGGGTGCAGATGCCGCCATGTGTCGACGAAACCTAACTCGATCATCCTTCATATATTGCGAGTTCTTGAACATCGCACCCTCGGCATCGATCCGTAACCCGGTGTTGAAGTCGCCCATGATGATCGCTCGGCGGTCGCGATGGGCGCGGGCATAGGTGAGAGTCCGCTGCCAGAACAGTTCTTTGCGCCGGGCCCCGGAGATGCCGTAACCATCCTCGAACTTGTTGTCGGGAGCGCCGGGGATGTGCAGAACGAGTATGTCGGCGTCGAGCTCATCAAGGCGTATCGCAAGCCACCTCTCTCGGTCAAGGTCGAACGTGTCTTGCGCTGCGGCGCTATCGATCTGCCACTTCGCCGCCACGAGCAGACCGTTTTGCTTGCCTACCGGGTTCGATGTCGCGATGAACGGATAGCCGAGCCGATTCAGCTGGCTGCGCAGGGATGGTTCGTTGCCCGCGCGAAATTCGGTGAGCGCCACGAGGTCGGCGTTGACGTCTTCGATGTGCTGTGCAATCTCCGAGATCCGGTTCCCGCCGCCGTGGCTGATGTTCCAGTTGAGAACGCGCACTTGTCAACTCCCGAAGGTGATTAGCCGATCGGACAGTGACTGTAGCGAGCGGGTACGACACAGTCGGTTGTGGATAACGTCTGCAGGCACTAACGCAGAAGTGCCAGCATGAGGCATGGGGGGAAGGCCGACGCTGTCGCAGGCACAGTCATGGCGTCCAGATTCGTTGCGACAGGCCGCCGATGCGTGGGACGGCGCTGCCACCGATGTGCATCGCGAGTTCGACGTCGTCGTGCAAGGTCTCCGCGACACCCACGATTTCTGGACCGGCGACGCCGCCAACGCGGCCCGTCAGCGCGCCGCAGATGTCTCCGCTGATGCCGCACGGCTGGCGCGTGCACTGGTGGCCGCGGCGGTCGCTGCACGTGGCGGCGCCGATGCCGTCGCGGCTGCCCGCGACGACGTGCTCGGCACCGCCGGCGCGGTGCGATCCCAAGGCTTCACGGTGGCTGACGACGGAACCGTCACCCCACCGGCCCAGCCACCGCTGGCAGTGCTGAACCATTGCGGCGGTGACATGCGGATCGCCACAGAGGTGCTGCGTGACGGCGCCGCCTCTTTCACCCGCGAAATCGTCGACAAGCTCGACGCGTTGGCCGCAGCCGACGACGACGCCGCCCACGACATCGACGACGCGTTCTACGGCGTCACTGCTCCGGCACCCACCACCGCCGCCGGCTTGAGCGACAACCCAACCGCCAACTGGCCGACGATGACCCAGGACAGCATCGCCGCGCAGATCGGCGCGATGAGCCCTGAGCAGCGCCGCCAGCTTGTCGACACCCATCCGCAGCAGGTCGGCAACACCGACGGGGTGCCGTGGGACATGCGCCTCGCCGCCAACCGCGTCAACATCGAGCAGGCGGTCCTCGACTCGCGCCGCGAGCTCGACTCCACCCAAGACCCGGCCAAACGTGACGCGGTCGCGAAGCGCATCGGGTTCTACCAAGGTCTACTCAGCGAGGTGCCCGACCCCACCGGTCGCAAGGGCCGAGTCGACCGGCAGATCCTGGCCTTCGATCCCGCGCGCTCGTCGCTGATCGAGCTGATCGGCGACCTCGGCACCGCGACGAACGTCGGAGTGCTGGTGCCGGGCATGAACACCACCATAGAGGGCTCGGCGCCCAACACCGAGACGGCCAACCGGTTCGTCAACGCCGGCCATGGCGACCTGGCGATGATCACCTACCTGGGCGGTGCGTTCCCACAGGGCGGGGTTCCCGACGGTATCGGTGACGCGATGGACACCCACTACGCCACCGACATGGCCCCGCGGCTGGTGTCGTTCGGCCAGGACGTCAACCGTGTGGCCGACAGCCTCGGCCGCGGCGTCGCAGTCACCTACGTCGGCCATTCCTACGGCGGCTCGATACTCGGCACCGCCGAAGCGATGGGGCTGACCGCCGACCGCACCATCTACGTCGAGGCGGCAGGCGCCGGCGTCCACGTCGACGACCTCGGCGACTGGCACAACCAAAACCCTTACGTGATGCGGTTTTCCATGACGGCGCCCGGCGATTGGATCGCGCCGCTGCAAGGCCTGCCGCTCAACCCGCACGGTGCCGACCCCGGCGAGATGCCGGGCGTGATCCGGCTGGCCACCGGCGACTACGACGACGGCAGGCTGATGGGCGGATGGCGCTCACACAGCGACGTACTCAACGAACCGTCCGACGCCTGGCGCAACATCTACGCGGTCATGACGGGCCAGCCGTACAGCGTCTACGTCGACCCACTGAGGTTTCTGCCGCCGTGGGCCAGACCGCCGTGGCTGCGACCCACGGGATGACGGTCGGCCGTCAATCAGCTTGGGGCAGCATCGCTTCCAACGCCGGCCCGGTGATCCGCCGGAACGCGCGCCGCGGCCGGTTCTGATCCAGAATCGCCACCTCGAGCGTCGAGACACCGAGCGTGCGTGGCTCAGCACCGGACCCGTTGCCGCTGGTGCCCGCCTCCAACGCCCGGACCGCGAAGCCGACTGCCTCCGCCAAGCTGGCGTTCTCGCGGTACGACTCCTTCAGCGCAGCGATGATCGGTTCCGTGGACCCGCCCATCACAACGAAATGCGGCTCGTCGTTGATCGACCCGTCATACGTGATCCGGTACAGCTCAGGCGGTTTCGTTTCGCCGTAGTGCGCGACCTCGGCGACGCACAGCTCCACCTCGTACGGTTTGGCCTGCTCGGTGAAGATGGTGCCCAACGTCTGCGCGTATCGGTTCGCCAGCTGACGGCCAGTGACGTCGCGGCGGTCGTAGGTGTAGCCCAGCGTGTCGGCGAGCTGGATGCCGCCGCGGCGCAGATTGTCGAACTCGTTGAACCGGCCCACCCCGGCGAAGCCCACGCGGTCGTAGAGCTCGCTGATCTTCTGCAGCGACCGCGACGGGTTCTCGGCGACGAAAAGCACGCCGCTGTCATACGCCAAAGCGAGCACGCTGCGCCCCCGGGCGATGCCCTTGCGGGCCAGCTCGGAGCGCTCACGCATCGCCTGCTCAGGCGAGATGAAGTACGGAAACGTCACGAGTCATCCCTGGCGTCGGTGGACGGGCCGCCCTTGGAACGCAAAGTGCTTGTCTCCGTTCGCTTTTCGATAACCTCGCGAGCCAGCTCAGCGATGCGCTGCTCAGGCACCTCCACCGCGCCGTCGGCATCGATTGTCACCGCCGTCGGGAAGATGCCGCGCACCAGATCTGGGCCACCGGTGGCGGAGTCGTCGTCGGCGGCGTCGTAGAGGCTTTCCACTGCCACCCGCAGCGCCGAATCAGCGTCGACCACTTGCGGATACAGCTTCTTGATCGACGAGCGAGCGAACACCGAACCCGAGCCCACCGACTGGTAGCCCTCCTCCTCGATGTTCCAGCCGCCGGCCGCGTCGAACGACACGATCCGTCCGGCCGCCTGCGGGTTAGGGTCGTCGATGTCGTAGCCGACCAGAAGCGGCAGCGCCACCAGCCCCTGCATGGCCGCGCCGAGATTGCCCCGCACCATGATCGCGAGCCGATTCACCTTGCCGGCGAACGTCAGCGGCACTCCCTCGAGCTTTTCGTAGTGCTCGAGCTCCACGGCGTAGAGCCGGGCGAACTCCACCGCGATCGCCGCGGTGCCGGCGATCCCGGTCGCGGTGTAGTCGTCGGTGATGTACACCTTCTTGACGTCGCGGCTGGCGATCATGTTGCCCTGGGTGGCGCGCCGGTCACCGGCGATCACCACGCCGCCGGGATAGTTCAGCGCGACGATCGTCGTGCCGTGCGCCAGCGCAGCACCTGGTGTCGCCGCGTCGGCCGGGCTCAACGCAGGCAGCAATTGCGGCGCCTGGCGACGCAGATGATCAGTGAAGGACGACAGGTCCAGCGGTACGGATGAAGCTCCGGAGATGGGATTGGGGATGGCCAGCTGTTCGCGATTCGGCCAGGTCACTGTCCGCCCTTCTGGACGTACGCACGGACGAAATCCTCCGCGTTTTCCTCGAGGACGTCGTCGATCTCGTCCAGCAGGTCGTCGGTGTCCTCGGCTAGCTTCTCGCGACGCTCCTGCCCGGCCGCCGCGCTACCGGTGAGGTCGTCGTCATCGCCGCCGCCACCGCCACGCTTGGTCTGCTCCTGAGCCATCGCTGCCTCCTGCATCGGTCATCGGCGGCCGGTGGGCCACCGGTCCTTCCACACTACCGGTCAGAGCTTGATTTACCGGGACAAGCTCAGGTTGCGGTGAGCTGCTCCACAAGTTCGGCGGCGGTTTGCACCGACTCCAGAAGCGCGCCGACGTGGGCTTTGCTACCCCGCAACGGCTCGAGCGTGGGAATGCGCACCAGCGAGTCACCGCCCAGGTCGAAAATCACCGAATCCCAGCTGGCGGCAGCAATGTCGGCACCGAAGCGCCGCAGGCACTCGCCGCGGAAGTACGCGCGGGTGTCGGTCGGCGGGTTCTCCACGGCGTCGAGCACCTGCTGTTCGGTGACGAGCCGTTTCATCGAACCGCGAGCCACCAAGCGGTTGTAGAGACCCTTGTCCAGCCGTACGTCCGAGTACTGCAAATCCACCAGATGCAGCCGCGGCGCGGACCAGTTCAAATTCTCGCGGTGCCGGAACCCTTCGAGGAGCCGCAGCTTGGCGGGCCAGTCCAGCAGCTCTGCGCACTCCATCGGGTCGCGCTCGAGCAGGTCGAGCACGTGCGCCCAGGTTTCGACGACGTGAGCGGCCCGCGGGTCAGGGTCGCGACTGTCCACCAGCTTGGCCACCCGGTCCAGATAGATCCGCTGGATGGCGAGGCCGGTCAACTCCCGGCCGTCAGCCAGCGCGACCGTCGCACGCAGCGTCGGGTCGCGACTGATGACGTGCACGGCATGCACGGGCCGCGCCAAGGCGAGGTCGGACAGGTCGATGTTGAACTGCGGGCCCTCTTCGATGAGGTCCAGTACCAGCGCGGTAGTGCCAAGCTTCAAATACGTCGACGTCTCCGCGAGGTTGGCGTCCCCGATGATCACGTGCAGCCGCCGGTACTTGTCCGCGTCGGCGTGCGGTTCGTCGCGCGTGTTGATGATGCCGCGCTTGAGCGTGGTCTCCAGCCCGACCTCGACCTCGATGTAATCGGCGCGCTGCGACAGCTGAAACCCCGGCTCGTCGCCCGCCGGCCCGATACCGACCCGGCCTGAGCCCACCACCACCTGCCGAGACACCAGAAACGGTGTGAGCCCGGCGATCACCGCGGAGAACGGGGTCTGCCGGCTCATCAGGTAGTTCTCGTGCGAGCCGTAGCTGGCACCCTTGCCGTCGACGTTGTTCTTGTACAGCTGCAGCTTCGCCGCGCCCGGCACGCTGGCAACGTGCCGTGCGGCCGCTTCCATCACCCGCTCGCCGGCCTTGTCCCAGATCACCGCGTCCAGCGGATCCGTGCACTCCGGCGCCGAGTACTCCGGGTGGGCATGGTCGACGTACAGCCGGGCCCCGTTGGTGAGGATCATGTTCGCCGCGCCTACTTCGTCGGCATCGACGATCGGTGGTGGACCGGCGGACCGCGACAGGTCAAAGCCCCGGGCGTCGCGCAGCGGCGACTCGACCTCGTAATCCCACCTGGTGCGCTTGGCGCGCTGCAACCCCGCCGCCGCGGCGTACGCCAGCACCGCCTGCGTGGACGTCAGGATCGGATTCGCGGTCGGGTCAGACGGCGACGAGATGCCGTATTCGACCTCTGTCCCGATAATCCGTTGCATGCCTTCAGCCTAAGCGAGCGCGTCTTTGAGCCAGGACAGCGCCGCAACCGTCATCGCCTCGACTCCGCTGGTGAGCGTCGGCTCCAGCACGGGAGCGAACTGCGGAGCGTGATTGGCAGGAGGCAAGCGGCCCTCGCCGAACGCATCCCAGAACTCCTTGGCGTCCACACCGCCCCAGAACCAAAACACCGTCGGCACAACGAGTTTCGCGCCGAACACGCCGACGTCCTCGCTCGCCGACAGCGGCGGCAACGGAATTAGCCGCTCGACGCCGAAGCGGCGCTCGAACGCGGCGACCGTTTTCGCCGTGCTGGCAGGATCGCTCACCAAGACGGGTGCGGTGACGTTCCAATCAAACCGCGGATCCTCGGGCGCGTTGCTTGCCCGCGCTTCGGCTGTCACGACACGCTCGATCGCCGCGCGAACCTTATCGCGAACCGCGGCGTTGTACGTGCGGATGTTGATGCCCAATTCGGCGGTCTCGGGAATGACGTTGTCCTTCGTGCCGGCCTGCAGGCGCCCGACGGTCACGACGGCTTGCTCGGTCGGCGCGACTTCGCGCGCGACGATGCTCTGCAGCCGCATCACCGTCGCGGCGGCCATCACCACCGGGTCGACGGTATCCTCGGGCCGCGATCCGTGACCGCCGCGACCGAACAACGTCACCTGCACCGAATCGGCCCCGGCCATGATCGGCCCCTGCCCGTGACCGAAAGTCCCCGCCGGAAGCGGGCCGACATGCTGGCCCAAGACGATGCTGGGCTCGGGGAACCGCTCGAACAGCCCGTCGTCGATCATCGCCTGGGCTCCGCAGGCCAGCTCCTCGGCGGGCTGAAACACCGCCAGCACGGTGCCCGACCACTGGTCACGCGCTCGCGACAGCAGCTCCGCCGCGCCGACCAGACAGGCGGTGTGCATGTCGTGGCCGCACGCGTGGGCGACCGGCACCGAATGCCCGGACGGGTCGGTCACGTGTTTGGTACTGGCGTACGGCAAGCCGGTGTCTTCGGCGACCGGAAGCGCGTCCATGTCTGCGCGCAGCATCACCACCGGCCCGGGACCGTTGCGCAGCACACCCACCACGCCGGTGCCGCCGACGCCGGTCGTCACCTCGTATCCGGACGGCCCGAGAGCGGCGGCCACCCGCACGGCGGTGGTGTGCTCCTGCAACGACAGTTCAGGGTCGCTGTGCAGCTCTCGGTACAGCGCAGCGGTTCGGCCGGCCAGGTCGGCGTCCACCTCCAAAGTGATCACATCGACCAGTGAACCACCCCGTCAGGTCTTGGTCGCGGTCACGAAGTAGCCGCGCGGCGCAAGCACGTCCTGTCCCGGTGCGCTACAGGTACTGCCCGAGGTTGCTTTCGGTGTCGATGGCACGGCTGGCGCTCGAGCTCTTGCCGGTGACCAGCGTGCGGATGTAGACGATCCGCTCGCCCTTCTTGCCCGAAATCCGAGCCCAGTCATCGGGATTGGTGGTGTTGGGCAGATCCTCGTTCTCGGCGAACTCGTCGACGATCGAGTCCAGCAGGTGCTGGATGCGCAGGCCGGGCTGGCCCGTCTCCAGCACCGACTTGATCGCGTACTTCTTCGCACGGTCGACCACGTTTTGAATCATCGCCCCGGAGTTGAAGTCCTTGAAGTACATGACTTCCTTGTCACCGTTGGCGTAGGTGACCTCCAGGAACCGGTTGTCGTCGATCTCGGCGTACATCCGCTCGACGACCTTCTCGATCATCGCCTTGATGCACAAGGTGCGGTCGCCGCCGAACTCGGCGAGGTCGTCGGCGTGCAGCGGCAACTCCTCGGTGAGGTACTTGCTGAAGATGTCTTGCGCCGCTTCGGCATCCGGGCGCTCGATCTTGATCTTGACGTCGAGGCGGCCCGGCCGCAGGATCGCCGGATCGATCATGTCCTCGCGGTTGGAGGCGCCGATCACGATGACGTTCTCCAGGCCCTCGACGCCGTCGATCTCGCTCAGCAGCTGGGGCACGACGGTGGTCTCGACGTCCGACGAAACCCCGGTGCCGCGGGTGCGGAAGATCGAGTCCATCTCGTCGAAGAACACGATCACCGGGGTGCCCTCGGATGCCTTCTCTCGCGCACGTTGGAAGATCAGCCGGATATGACGCTCGGTCTCGCCGACGAACTTGTTTAGTAACTCGGGGCCTTTGATGTTGAGGAAGTACGACTTCGCCTCGCGGGAGTCGTCGCCGCGGACCTCTGCCATCTTCTTGGCCAGCGAGTTGGCGACTGCCTTTGCGATCAGCGTCTTGCCGCAACCGGGCGGGCCGTACAGCAGCACACCTTTGGGCGGCCGCAGCATGTACTCGCGGTAGAGCTCCTTGTGCAGGAACGGCAACTCGACGGCGTCGCGGATCTGCTCGATCTGGCGGGACAGGCCACCGATGTCGTTGTAACTGACGTCGGGCACCTCTTCGAGCACCAGATCTTCGACCTCGGCCTTGGGGATGCGCTCGAAGGCGTAACCGGCCTTGGTGTCCACCAACAGCGAGTCACCGGGACGCAGCTTGCGCGGCCGGTCCAGGTCGTCGAGCGCGTCGGCGACTTCGGGGGCCATGTCTTCGGCGGCCAGCAGCGGCTCGGCCAGCCACACGATGCGCTCCTCGTCGGCGTGGCCGACAACCAGAGCGCGGTGACCGTCGGCGAGGATCTCGCGCAGCGTGCTGATCTCGCCGACCGCTTCGAAATGCCCGGCCTCGACGACCGTCAGCGCCTCGTTCAGCCGGACCGTCTGGCCCTTCTTCAGCGACTGCACGTCGATGTTGGGCGAGCAGGTCAGGCGCATCTTGCGGCCTGACGTGAACACGTCGACAGTGTCGTCGTCTTGCACCGACAGCAGCACGCCGTAGCCACTGGGTGGCTGGCCCAGCCGGTCGACCTCTTCGCGCAGTGCAAGGAGCTGCTGGCGCGCTTCTTTGAGCGTCTCCATCAACTTCGCGTTGCGCGCAGCGAGCGAGTCGATGCGGGCCTCGAGTTGGTGCACATCGCGCGCACCCCGCAGCCCGCCTTGGCCGTTGAGGGCAGCTTCGAGTTGTTCGCGAAGAGCTGCTGCCTCGCGGCGCAGTTCCTCGAGTTCGGCAGCGTCGTCGCTGGACATCGGTGTTCCGAACCGCTCGGAACGCTCTGACTCGCTCATGTTGCGCTCCTCTCGGGCACCGTACGTTGGCGCGGTGGATACCCCAACGCTACCGGCGAATTCGCTTTCGTGTGCGGTCTAAAAACTGCGCGTTCCACTTTGACTGCTACCGTTACGCCTCAGCCGGGCGGAACGAAAGGACATTTGTGAGCCTGAAATCCCTAACCACTGGCATCGCAGCCGCCGCTCTCATCGGTGGCGTCGCCGCTGGTGTGACCTCGACGGCACCGATCGCAATCACCGCATCGCTAGCTGTCACACCCGTGGTTTTCGGCGCGCCGCTGCCTATGGACAGCGATCCCGCGCTGGCCGGCGAGCTGGCCGGCATCCTCAACCAGATCGCCAACGGCGCCACCGTCACCGAAAATTCAGCTTTGATCCAGGGCGGCGTCGGCATCCTCGAAGGCCACCAGGCCAACAAGGCGTTAGCGCAGGCGCGCCAGAAGGGCCAGCTGCCGCTGAACATTTCGGTGTCCAGCGTCTCGGCGCCGGCGGCCGACGGTTCGGTCACCGCGCAAGTCACCGCGTCTGGTCCGCAGCTGGCTCCGGTCACCCGGCCGGTCGTGTTCGTTCCCGGCGGCCCTCAGGGCTGGATGGTGTCGAAGTCCTCTGCCATCTCGCTGCTGCAGGCGGCGACGGCGGGCGGTTGATCCGTCTGACGGTGCGGCGGCGCTCGACGGCTCTGGCTGTGGTCGCTGCTGTGGTTGCGTGGCTGCCCGCCTGCGGCAACGACAATCACCCGGCCGCGTCTGAGTCGTCCTCGCCGACCACTACCCAGACATCGGTGATCGCCGCTCCGCCACCCGACGTCCCGCTGCCGCCCCCTGAAGCACTCACCGACGTGCTGTACCGGCTCGCAGACACGTCTGTGCCGGGCGACCAGAAAGTCGCGCTCGTCGAGGGTGGCCCCAGCGCCGAGCAGCTGGACAAGTTCGGAAAAGCTTTGCAGGACAGCGGCTATACGCCCGTCGGCTTCACCGCCGAGAACATTGCGTGGGCCAATGACCCCGCGGGCAACGTGACCGCGGACGTGACCGTGCACAGCGAGAATCCGGCGATGACCAACGGATTCACCTTTCCGATGGAGTTCAAGCCCGACGGTCACGGCGGCTGGCAGCTGTCGAAGACGACGGCCGACATCCTGTTGACGTACGGGCAGAATCCGGCGACTCCGTCGCCGTCGCCGACGGGCTGACGTTGCGATGTGGATCGGGTGGCTGGAGTTCGACCTGCTGCTCGGGGACGTGCATTCGCTGAAGGAGAAACGCTCGGTGGTGCGGCCACTGATCGCGGAACTGCGCCGGCGATTTTCGATCTCAGCGGCCGAAACCGGCGCGATGGAGCTGTATCGACGCGCGGCCGTCGGCGTTGCGGTGACCGCGGCCGACCGCGCGCATGTGGTTGAGGTGCTCGACGCCGCTGAACGACTGGTGGCCGCACGCCCTGAGGTCCAGCTGCTCTCTACCCGGCGCGGCCTGCACCGAAGCGACGACTTCTGACTCCGGGAGGTCAGCGGCGTTTGCGATGCTCAGCGGCGTTTGCGCCGGGCAGGCGTCGGGGCGACAGCTCCCGGAGCGAGCCGACGAGTGCTGATCAGAAACGCCGTGTGACCGCGCATCCGGTGCTCGGGGCGTACGGCGAGGCCAACGACATCCCAGTACCGCTGCAGCGTCTCCCACGACCTCGGCTCGGTCCAGCACTGTTGCTGGCGCAGCGCCTCGACTGTGCGCGACAGCTGCGTGACCGTCGCGACGTAGATGATGAGCACGCCTCCGGCCAGCACTGCGTCGGCCACTGCATCGAGCACTTCCCACGGCGCCAGCATGTCCAGCACTACCCGGTCGACCTGCTCGCCGCGATAGTCGGCGACGTCGGCGATCACCAGATCCCAGTTCTCGGGCCGGTCCCCGAAGAACGTGACGACGTTGCGCTCGGCATGCACCGCGTGGTCGTCGCGTAGCTCGTAGGAGATCACCCGGCCGGTCGGGCCGACGGCGCGCAGCAGCGAGCACGTCATCGCCCCCGATCCGGCGCCCGCTTCCAGCACCCGCGCGCCGGGAAAGACGTCGCCCTCATGCACGATCTGCGCCGCATCCTTGGGGTAGATCACTTGCGCGCCACGCGGCATCGACAGCACGTAGTCGACGAGCAGCGGCCGCATCGCCAGGAACTGGTCGCCATTGGTGGCCTTGACGACGCTGCCTTCGGGCTGGCCGATCACCGCGTCATGGGAGACGTAGCCGCGATGCGTGTGAAACTCCGCGCCGGGCGTCAGCACGACGGTGTAGTGGCGGCCCTTGGCGTCGGTGAGCTGCACACGATCACCCACTTCGAAAGGCCCAGTACGACGCACGGCTGTCAAGCGTGCCAGCAGACGCGCCGCACGACATGCCCGGGGTTGTCGGTGCGTCGACCTACGCTGCCCCCATGAGCGCTCGACCGACCGGCCAGTTGTCCCGGCCAGCGTTGTCGCCGTCGCGCGCCAGCGATTTCAAGCAGTGCCCGCTGCTGTACCGCTTCCGCGCCATCGACCGACTGCCCGAGCCGACCTCCGCCGCTCAACTGCGCGGGTCCGTCGTGCATGCGGCACTCGAGCAGCTCTACGCCCTGCCCGCGCCGGAACGCCGGCCCGCCGCCGCGATGTCGCTGCTCGCCCCGGCGTGGGACCGGGTGGTGGCCGCCGAACCGGAACTGGCTGCCAGCGTCACACCGGAACAACGCGATGCGGTGCTCGACGAAGCCCGGGCGCTGCTGTCGGGCTACTACCGGCTGGAAGACCCCACCCGCTTCGAGCCGGACAGTTGCGAACAACGCGTCGAGGTGGAGTTGGCGGACGGCACGCTGCTGCGGGGGTTCATCGACCGCATCGACGTCGCGACCACCGGCGAACTGCGAGTGGTCGACTACAAGACCGGCAAGGCTCCGCCGGAAGCGCGCGCGCTGGCCGAGTTCAAGGCAATGTTCCAGATGAAGTTCTACGCGGTGGCGCTGCTGCGGTCGCGCGGCGTGCTGGCCACCCGACTGCGGTTGCTGTACCTGGCCGACGGTCAAATCCTGGACTATTCCCCCGAGCTCGACGAGCTGTTGCGTTTCGAGAAGACGCTGATGGCCATCTGGCGGGCCATCCAATCGGCTGGTACACAGGCGATTTCCGGCCGAGCAAGTCTCGGTTGTGCGACTGGTGTGCCCATCAAGCGCACTGCCCCATCTTCGGCGGAACTCCGCCGCCATATCCGGGCTGGCCCCAAGTCGCGTGAGTGGTTGCTATTACCGCCGGCTTGGGACCGACGGGGACTACGAGGTTTACGAGTCCACCGAGAACACCTGCAGCAATTGGGATCCGGCAATCCAGCACGGCTCACCACCGCTGGCGCTGCTGGGCAACGCGATCATGCGGCTTGTCGATCCGCGTCTGCGCCTGGGTCGGCTGGTCCTCGACATCCTCGGCGCTATTCCGGTGGCGCCGGTGCGCGTACGCGCATGGGTTGATCGTCCCGGGCGGCGGATCTCGCTCGTCGCCGCGGAGATGACCCCGATCGACGACCCGCGTCCGGTGGCGCGGGTGACGGCGTGGGCGATCGCCACCAGCGACACCAGCGACATCGCCTCGGACCGGTATCCCCCGCTCGTAGAAGGCGACAACCAGCCGATGCCCCGCGACTGGTGGGGCATGAGCGGATACCTCGGCAGCGTGGACTGGCGCCGCCAGGTCGACGACCCGTCGGGCGCCGCGGTGTTCTGGCTCAGCCCCCGCGCGGATCTGATCGACGGCGAAACAACCAGCGCCCTCGACAAATTGCTGCTCGCCGTGGATTCGGCGAACGGCGTAGGCGCGGCGCTGGACTTTCACCGGTTCGTGTTCATGAACACCGACACCGCGGTGCACTTGCACCGATTACCGGTCGGCGACGACTTCGCGCTACGGGCGCGCGGTTCGATCGGTCCGGACGGGATCGGGGTCACCACCGCGGAGATCTTCGACCGCAGCGGATTCATCGGAGTTTGTGCCCAGACGTTGTTGGTACAGCGGCGCTAGCCCACCGTATATCTAGTTGCGTCTATATAGACGTTATGCAATACTTCGCGTCATGGATGTGTTCGAGGCGGTAGCAGAGCCCAACCGTCGCGCGCTTCTGGACGCGCTCGCCGACGGCGAGCGAACGGCAGGCGAACTGGTGGCCACCTTGCCCGGGCTCACCCAGCCGTCGGTGTCGCGCCACTTGCGGGTGTTGCGGGAGGTGGGTCTGGTCGAGGTCCGGCCTGAGGCCCAGCGCCGCATCTACGCATTGCGCGCCGACGGCCTCGTGCAAATCGACGACTGGATCAGCCGGTACCGCCGCTACTGGAGCAAACGCCTCGATGCACTTGAGCGTCATCTCGACCAGGGGCACGGCCGATGAGCGCCCGCGACGGCCTCCTCACCATCGAGGGCGACCGAGCCGTGCTGACGTTCGAGCGGCGGCTGCCGCATCCGGTCGAGGCGGTGTGGGCGGCCATCACCGATCCAGCGCAGCGACGAAACTGGCTGGGCGACACCGTCATCGACGGCCGCGAAGGCGGATGGATCGACATGGTGCCCACCGGTCCGCCGCTGCCGCCGGAGCAGAAGCGAGTGACCGGCCGCATTCTCGTCTGGGACCCGCCGCATGTGTTCGAGCACGAGTGGAAACAGTCGGTGGTCGAAGACAGCGTGGTGCGATACGAACTCCACGACGACGGAGACGGGACTGTGTTGCGGTTCACCCACCGGGGGCTCGGCGTGCCCAATGCCACCGGGTTCCTGCCCGGCACGCACGCCTTCCTCGACCGACTCGCAGCCCACCTCGGCGGCAGGCCGCTGCCCAATTGGTTGCAGCGCTACCAAGAGATCGCCGGGACCGATGTTCAACCGAAGGGGAGCTGATGTCGCACAACGGTTTACGCGCTCCGCAGCTGGTGATCGCCTACCACTCCGGCTTCGGACACACCGCGGTCCTCGCCGAGGCGGTGGGCCGCGGTGCCCGGAAGGCAGGCGCCGCGACCACCATGATCGCCGTCGACGCCATGACCGACGACCATTGGCACCTCCTCGACGACGCGGACGGCATTGTGTTCGGCAGTGCCACGTATATGGGCAACGTGTCGGCGGCCTTCCAGGCGTTCGCAGAACGCACCGGCAGGCGTTGCGTCAACGGCACCTGGCGCGACAAGGTGGCCGCCGGGTTCACCAATTCCGGCGCCAAGAGCGGCGACAAGCTGCATACGTTGACGTCGCTTGCGGTGTTCGCTGCGCAACACCACATGCATTGGGTGAGCGTGGGCCTCGGTCCCGGATGGAACAGCTCCGCAGGAAGCGAAAACGACCTCAATCGCCTGGGATTCTGGCTCGGCGCAGGCGCCGCCACCGACGTGGACGCCGACGCTTCTGCTGTTCACGACGCCGACGTGCGAACGTGCGAGCATCTCGGATACCGGGTCGCGACGGTCAGCCGCCAACTGCTCGCCGGACGCATGGCCGAACTGGCAGCCGGTCAACAAGAGACCATTGCCGGGCACTCGGGGACTTAGGACTCCAGTTTCGCTTCGCTTCGACCAATAGGGTCAGCGGCATGCTCAAGCATTCGTCACCGAAGCCTGTCGTCGTTGGCATCGACGGGTCCCAAGAAGCGATCGCAGCCGCGCTGTGGGCCGTCGACGAGGCGCTCGCCCGCGACGTGCCGCTGCGGCTGGTTTACGTCAACCCGCCGCCTACGCCCGGTGACGAGTTCCGCATCGCGATCGCCGAGCTGGCATTGCGGGTAGCCGTGAAAGCTGTTGCCGCGCATGACGATCCGGTCAAGGTCGAGACTGTTTTGGCTTCTGGTGCCGCGGACAAGGTCCTCGCCCGCGAATCCCGGTACGCCGACCTGGTGTGCGTCGGGGCGGTCGGCATGGGGCGGCTGGCCACCACCGCGCTCGGCTCGACGGCCTCGG
Organism: Mycobacterium sp. NGS39; assembly: GCF_059812765.1. Classification (NCBI taxonomy): domain Bacteria; kingdom Bacillati; phylum Actinomycetota; class Actinomycetes; order Mycobacteriales; family Mycobacteriaceae; genus Mycobacterium; species Mycobacterium sp. NGS39. The sequence continues at coordinate 18,715 of NZ_JCALDH010000019.1, forward strand.
CGCTCGTCCGGCGTGCCTCCTGTCGAGTCGCGGTCGTTGCCAAGCCCGTCGGGAAACCGACGCCGACGGCCGTCGTGGTCGAGCCGTCCAACGAAGCACCCGCCGACGTTCGTCGGGCACTGGCGCGCGGTCGTCGGGTGGCCTAGCCGCTGCAGCTACAGCGGGGTCATCTCCTGCAGCATCGTCGGTAGCAGCTCGCTGACGGTCGGGTGGATGTGCATGGTGCGGGCGAGCGTGTCGTACGGCGCCTTGGCTGACATCACGTCGAGGATCGCGTGGATCACCTCGTCGCCGCCGACGCCGAGGATCGCCGCACCGAGAATTTCGTGGGTATCGGCGTCGACGACCACTTTCATGAAGCCTTGGGTCTCGCCCTTCTCCACCGCCCGGCCGACCCTCGTCATCGGCCGGAAACCCACCAGCGCCTTGCGTCCCGACTGCTGGACCTCGGTCACGGTTTGCCCCGCCCGCCCCAACGGCGGATCGACGTAAAGGGCGTAGGTGGGAATCCGGTCGCTGACCCGCCGCGGGTCGTTGTCGAGCAGGTTGGCCGCGACGATCTCGAAGTCGTTGTAGGACGTGTGCGTGAAGGCGCCGCGGCCGTTGCAGTCGCCCATCGCCCAGATGTGGTCGACGTTCGTGCGCAATTGGTCGTCCACCACAATGAACCCGCGGCCGTCCGTCTGCACTCCGGCACGATCGAGGCGTAGATCGTCGGTGTTGGGTTGACGACCGACGGCGAGCAACAGATGCGAGCCGACGATCGGCTCGGCGCCGGCACGCGTAGTCACGGCAGGCCGCTTCCCGTTGCGGCTGACGCGAATTTCGTTGGCGCCGAACACAACTGCGATGCCTTCGCTCTCGAGGATGTCCTTGATGGCGGCTGACACGTCCGGGTCCTCCCGGCCAGCGAGCCGCGCACCACGCTGCACAACCGTCACCTCGGCGCCGAACCGCCGGTACATCTGCGCAAATTCCAGCGCGATGTAACTGCCGCCGATGATGACGAGATGCTCTGGCACCTCGTCGAGTTCGAGGATCGAGACGTTGGTCAGGTAGTCGACGTCGGCCAAGCCGGGGATGTCCGGCACGGCGGCGCGCCCACCGACGTTGAGAAAGATTCTGTCGGCTGAGATCAGTTCGTCGTCGACGCGCAAAGTGTGTGGATCTTCGAATCTAGCGTGCCCGCGAATGACGTTGCAGCCGTTCATGTCTGCCAGCCAGGACTCGACACCGGCCCGGTCGTCGAGCATGATCTTGTCCTTGCGGGCCTTGACCTTCGCCATGTCGACGCAGACGACGCCGGTGCCGACTCCGTAGTCATCGCCACGGCGGGCGAGATGTGCGGCGTGCGCCGAAGCCACCAGCGTCTTGGTGGGGATGCATCCGGTGTTGACACACGTTCCACCAATGTGCTTGCGCTCCACCACCGCAACGGTCTGGCCAGCGTCGGTGAGCCGGCCGGCGAGCGGCGGTCCGGCCTGTCCGGCGCCGACGACGACCGCGTCGAACCTCTGTGTCACAGAAGGCTGGCTAAGTAGGCGACGAGGAAGCCGCCGCCCACGGCTACCACGTCTTCGACGACTGCGATGGGCAGGTCGCGGCCACCGGTTTTCGCAGTCAAACGAGTACGCGCCTCGTAACCGCCGAGCGTGCCGAGCACAGCGCCGATGACCCCGGCCCCGAGTGCGGCGAAGGTGTGATGCCATGCCGAACCGAGGACCGCGCCCGCGAACGCGCCGGTGAGCAGTCGGGTGGCGAACTGGGGTGTGGTCTTGCGACTCGGGGTCTTGGGCAGCTGGTCGGTGACGAATTCCCCGACCGCCAGCACAGTGAGGACGGCAACCGTGATCGGATGTGCCATCCAAAACGACCATTTGTCGTCCACTGGAATCCAATTCAGGAACGCCGCCCAGCTGATCACCGCCGGGGCCGTCAGCGCTCGCAGACCGGCGACGACGCCGAGCAGGACGGCAAGTCCTAGTAACGCAGCCGTGCTCACCCCGGGGACGCTAGCACCGCGCCAGCTCAGAAGCGACAGAACCGGATATCGGACGCCAGAATCGCTTTGGCGCCGATGCCGGCAAGCTGATCCATGATCGCGTTCACGTCTTTACGCGGCACCAACGCTCGCACCGCCACCCAGTCCGGGTCGGCCAGTGGCGCGATGGTCGGCGATTCGAGCCCGGGTGTTATCGCGGCCGCGCGGTCGAGCACCTGGCGCGGGCAGTCGTAGTCGAGCATCAGGTATTGCTGGCCGAAAACGACACCCTGCACCCTCGCCGCCAGTTGATCGCGCGCAGCCGCCGTGTTCTCGTCGGGCGTTTCACGCTCGATCAGCACGGCTTCCGAATCACACAGTGGCTCACCGAAAGCCACCAAGTTGTGGCTGCGCAGGGTGCGGCCCGATCCGACGACATCGGCGACCGCGTCGGCGACACCCAGCTGCACCGAGATCTCCACCGCACCGTCGAGGCGGATGACGGTCGCGTCGATTCCCTTGTCGGACAGATCTTTTCGTACCAGGTTCGGATAAGCTGTGGCGATGCGCTTGCCGGCGAGATCCGCCACCGCCCAGTCGCGGCCAGCCGGCGCGGCGTAGCGGAAGCTCGAGGAACCAAACCCTAGCGCGAGCCGTTCCCGCACCGGTGCCTGGGATTCCTGCGCGAGGTCGCGGCCGGTGATGCCGAGGTCGAGATCACCCGAACCCACATAGATCGCAATGTCTTTGGGCCGCAGGAAGAAGAACTCGACGTCGTTGGCGGGATCGATGACGGTGAGATCCTTCGGGTCGCTGCGTCGCCGATAGCCGGCCTCGACCAGGATCTCGGTGGCCGGCTCGCTCAGTGCGCCCTTGTTGGGCACGGCAACTCGTAGCATCTACAGCTTCCGATACACGTCGTCGAGGGATAGTCCGCGGGCGATCATCAGCACCTGCGTCCAATACAGCAACTGACTGATCTCTTCGGCGAGCTCGTCGTCCCCTTGGTGTTCGGCGGCCAGCCACACCTCGCCGGCTTCTTCGAGAATCTTCTTCCCCAGCCCGTGGATGCCGCGCTCGAGCGCGGCCACGGTGCCGCTGCCAGCTGGGCGGGTACGCGCCTTCTCGCTCAGCTCGGCGAACAGCGCGTCGAACGTCTTCACGGGTCGCGATTGTTTCATGGGAGCCCACATCGGGTCACGCCGGTTTGCAGCGGAGCACCCCGAATTAGTGTCTTGAGCTGCTGGTTGCGGCTCTTAGGCTCGAAGCATGGACAAGATCACGGCCGACATCGCCGGACTGGACATCTTTGCGCGGCAGTGTCTGCACGAAGCGGAAGCGCTCGCCGCAACGTCAGCGGATATGGCCTTCCACACGACATGCCAGCCGACGACGGCCGCGGTCGCGGCATTGCACAACGTTGTGATCGCCGCTCACCGCACTCTCATCGAGAGGTTGGCCGCGACGAGCGAGCATGCGGCCACGACGGCCCGCGATTACGGGTCGATCGAAGAGTCTTCGGCGAGAGCATTGCGAACTTGCTGCCAACCCTGACGCAGATCGAAAGCTGGGATACGAACCACCTTCTCGTCGCCGCCCAGCAGTTGGCCAGCACCGGCTCAGCCTGGGAGCGCGCTTTCACGAACGTGCATCGAGCGGCACATTTGCCCGGAGGCACCGAATGGGAAGGGGCCGCAGCCGATGCAGCACGGACGCGCGCGCACGCTGACCGCGGACAAGTTCTACGCGCGGTCGACTCCCTCAACGATGCGGCTGAAATTGCGCGCACCGGAGCAGACGAGGTCGCCATCGCCCGACAACGCGCGCTGAATGCAATTGCGTCTGCGCGTGCGGCTGGTTTCAGCGTCAGTGACGACCTCATCGTGTCGGATACCCGAGAATCGGCTTCGCCTAGCGAGCACCTCGCGCGGCAACAGCAGGCACGCACGTCGGCATATCACATTTGGGCCAGCGCACGTGGATTGGCGGCAACAGATGCCTCCGTTGCCGCTCGACTCATGCCATCGGCGGTGGGCTTTCACCGGTTCACATTTCGTGAGGGCCCGTTGCCGGCAGAGCCCCCTCCGTCACCGGTGCCGTTTCCGCCTTACCAACCGAAGGTGTGGGGTGCATGCAAAGCCAGCGGTGCTGATCCGAACAAAGTCGTACGCACGTTCAATCGAGCGCCGCTCAGCGCCGGTTATCGCTCGCTGCCGAGCGGTGACAGCCAGCTCTACTGCGGAACCGACAAATTCGGGTTCGAGCACATCGCCGCTAAGCACGGTGACGATTGGCAGGCATTCACGTTCCCGTGGATGGGCAACTGGCGCAATGTTGCGGATTACACAATTGGCGCAGCCCTGGCATACCCAGAATCAGTAACGTATCGACAAGACAACGACACGTTCGCGGTGGAGCGAGCGATATTTCCCATCAACGCCAGAGGTGAAATCACCGGCCCGTCGACGTGGAAGGTTCATGTCGTGATTTCCGCGAGCGACGGCAAGGTCATGACGGCATACCCGATAAGTACGAAGTAGCGGAGTTGGCATGTCAGATGAGTTACGTACCTATACTCAGCGCCTAGCCAGGATCACGGCCATCCTTGAGCCGTATCTCCACGTCAGTCGGTTCATCCTTTGGAGACCCGAGGCCGATCCGCTATATCCACTAGAGGACCCCGAGGGGCTGGAATGCCGTTGGTTCGACCGTATTACCGGACAACCGAGAGCGAGTGTGTTCATCAGACCGATCGCTGACATCGCCACGACCTTGGCTGAACTGCGCGAGGAGGTCACCGGCGAGGGCCCCTACGAACCCGGCATGGCATCGGAGGTCAGCGGCCTGGGCCCTGGCGAGTTCGTTTTCCTTCGGCATTACGTCAACGACGTGGTAGGAATCGTCGGTCACTGCAGGATTTCCGTTCATGCACCTCACGACTTTCCAGACTTGACCCAACTCGTCGGTCCGGTCCTCGAAATCGCCCACACCGTCGGCTGCTCGCCCTATGAAGACGACTTTGTGCGACCCGAGTTTCCAAGCCAATGGCCGCAATTCAGCTGGGGCAGCGCGCCTTTCCCGCCGTTTCGCCCACCTGACTGATCTCGACTCTGCGTCCAGATCGCGAACGTTCGAGAAGAGGACGCTCTCACCGCAGAGTCGACGCATCGAATCTGTCAGGTGGCGGCTTGCTCGTGCCGCAAGACTTCGGCGTGCATGTCTTCTAGTGTCTTGCCCTTGGTCTCCTCCACCCACCGCCAGACGAACACCAGCGACACCACTGCGCACAGTGCGTAAAACCCGTACGCAAGCCCCAGCACGTCGCGAAGCTGTGGGAATGTGAACGTGATGAGCCAGTTGGCCACCCACTGCCCGGCGGCGGCGAGGCCCAGCGCAGCGGCGCGGATCCGGTTCGGGAACATCTCGCCGAGCAGCACCCAGACGACCGGGCCCCACGACATGCCGAACGCCACCACGAACAAGTTGGCGGCGATCAACGCGATCGGACCCGTCACGCCGCCCAGTTGCGGCTTGCCGTCGACCACCGCGGCAGTTCCGAAAATCACCGCCATCGTGCCCAGCGTGACCGCCATGCCCGTCGAGCCGATCAACAACAACGGCTTGCGACCTATCTTGTCCACCAACGCGATCGCGATCAGCGTGGTCAAGATGTTGGTAATCGACGTGATGACCGTGATCGTGAACGACGACTCCTCGCCGAACCCGACGGCCTGCCACAGCACATTGGAGTAGTAGAAGATGACGTTGATGCCGACGAACTGCTGAAAGATCGACAGTCCGAGGCCGACCCAGACGATTCCGTAGATGCCGCCCGTCGGCTTGCGCAGGTCTCGCCATGACGGCGGCTTCTCGGCGCGCAACGTCTCCTGGATTCGGTTGATGGTGATCTCCAGGTTCTTCGCACCGAGCAGGCGCGTCAGTACCCGACGCGCCTCCGGAACGCGATGTGTGGCAACGAGATAACGCGGCGACTCGGGGATCGTGAACGCCAGCGTGCCGTAGACGATTGCCGGAACCGCCATGAGCAGGAACATCCACCGCCACGCTTCAAGCTTGAACCAGAGTTCTTCGCCGGCACCCCCGGCGAGATTGGCGAGCACCCAGTCGATCGCCAGCGACAGAAAGATCCCGGACACGATCGCCAGTTGCTGAAGCGAGCCCAACCGGCCACGAATACTCGGCGGCGACGTCTCGGCGATGTACGCCGGGGCGATCACCGACGCGACGCCCACACCGATGCCACCGATGATCCGGAACAGCACCACCAGCCATACGCTGGCGGCTAAGCCGGTGCCGATCGCGCTGATCAAAAACAGCACCGCCGCAAGCTTCATCACAGCAATGCGGCCGATCCTGTCGGCAATCCGTCCAGCGGTCACTGCGCCCAAAGCCGCGCCGAGCAGTGCGGAGGCCACCGCGTTGCCCAACGTGTAGTTGCCGACCTGGAAGTGCCTCTGGATCGAGTCGACCGCGCCGTTGATCACCGCGCTGTCATAACCGAACAACAAGCCGCCGAGGGCGGCTACCGACGCGATCCTGACAGCGCTTCGGCCGGAGGCGAACTCCTCCTCTTCGGAGAAGATTTCGGGTGAATCCCCCACCGGACCGTGACCAGTCATGAGACGCCTCTTTCGATGCGACGTTGTCAGGTCATTCAATCACCGCGCCGGTGTCCGGCGGTCCATTCTGGGGTATATCGGGCTCACGCCACCGCACGTCAGGAAGGACGACGACATGAAACGGGTTGCTTGTTGTGGTGTCCTGCTGGGGACGGCGCTGTGCATGGCGTCGGCGATGCCAACAGCCCATGCCGCGCCGGGCGAGTGGGCCGCCATCGCCTACGACCCCGACGGCCGCACCGGCTGGCCCAACGGAGGTTTCGCGGTCTGGGTCAACCACGCAGCGAGCGAGGTCGATGCGATTAACGCGACACTGGGTGTGTGCAGCTCCGGTCCCGGCATGGGTGGCAGCTCCGCGCCCTGCGACCTGCTCGCAGTGGTTCAGGACGGCTGCGTGGCGCTGGTGTCGCTGGAAGGCGTGGCTCAGCCTGCCGCCGCCGTCGCCAAGACGGCTCAGGGCGCTGTCGACGCCGCGGCGGCCGGACATCGCGTCACCGAGGTCCAATACAACGAATGCACGTACTGAGCTCAGGCCGTACGTTCGCCGAACTGGCTGTCCAGGTCGTCGTAGATCGCCTTCAGATCGACCACGTCTAACCCCGCGAGTGACGCGACGTGCCGTCGCCGCGGGCCTCGCGGAACGTCGATGTCGTTGGGCACTACCAGCACTGGACAGCCAGCGCTTTCTGCCGACGCTGCCCCCGTCGCCGAATCCTCGATGGCCAGGCAGTCGGCGGGCGACTCGCCCAGCAGTTCAGCGGCCAACTCGTACGGGTCGGGTGCGGGCTTGCCCGCCGCCACTTCGTCGCCGCAGACCGTCGCCGAAAAGTATTGGCGCCCAATGCTATTGAGCGCCTGCTCCGTCAGCGACCGGCGCGTGTTGGTGACCAACGCCATCGGTATCTGCTCAGAAGCCAAGGCCTCCAGCAGCTCCCGAGCACCCTCGCACCATGGCAGCCCCTGGGCGAACAGCTCACCGGTGACGTCGTGCAACCAGTCGGCGTCGGCCGCCATCCGAACCGGATCGGGTTCCAGGCCGAGATCGTCATAGACGATCCGCATGACGCCTTGCGCCGAGCCGCCGACCGTCGACGCCCGAACCTGTGGCGTCAGCGTGCCGCCCAGACGGTCGTAGAGCGCGTGCATCGCGACGTCCCAAAGTTTTTCGGAGTCGACGAGGGTGCCGTCCATGTCCCACAGAACTGCGCGCATCCCAGACCTAGACGTTGAAGTACTTGGCTTCGGGATGGTGCAGCACGAACGCGTCCGTGGACTGCTCGGGATGCAGCTGCAGCTCCTCGGAGAGCGTGACGCCGATGCGCTCGGGCTCGAGCAACGCCACCATCTTGGTGCGGTCCTCGAGGTTCGGGCAGGCGCCGTAGCCGAACGAAAACCGCGCACCTCGATATCCCAGCTTGAAGTAGTCCTCGACCGACGTGGGATCTTCTGCGGCCATCGCGTGGTCGGTGAACGTCAGTTCCTCGCGGATGCGCCGATGCCAGTACTCGGCCAACGCCTCGGTGAGTTGCACGCCGATGCCGTGAACTTCGAGGTAGTCGCGGTAGGAGTTCGATGCGAACAGCTCGTTGGCGAAGTCCGCGATCGGCTGGCCCATGGTGACCAGCTGCAGCGGCAGCACGTCCACTTGGGCGGCTTCGCGGGCACGGTCATGCGACCGGATGAAGTCGGCTATGCACAAAAACCGGCCACGCTGCTGACGCGGGAACGTGAACCGGAACCGTTCGGGCGCATCAGGATTCGGCTCTTCGAGCACGATGACGTCGTCACCCTCGGACACCGCCGGGAAGTAGCCGTACACCACTGCGGCATGTGCCAGGATGCCGTCGGTGGACAGTCGGTCGAGCCAGTACCGCAGCCGCGGGCGGCCCTCGGACTCGACGAGGTCTTCGTACGACGGTCCCTCGCCGCCGCGCACGCCCCGCAATCCCCATTGGCCCGAAAACAGTGCGCGTTCGTCGAGCAGGCCCGTGTACTCGGCCAGCGCCACACCCTTGACGATCCGGGTGCCCCAGAACGGCGGCACCGGCACTTCGACGTCTTCGGCGACGTCCGACCGTGCCGGTATCTCAACCGGCGTCTCCTTTGCTTTGCGTTCGGCGGCAATGCGTTTGGACCGCTCGTGGCGAGCCTTGCGCTCGGCTTCTTTCTGGGCGGCGGCGGGGTCGACGCTGACGGTTTCGCCGCGCTTGGCGCTCATGATCTGGTCCATCAAGCGCAGGCCCTCGAACGCGTCGCGCGCGTAATGCACTTCGCCCTCGTAGATCTCGGCCAGGTCGTTCTCCACGTAGCTGCGGGTCAATGCCGCGCCACCGAGGAGCACCGGGTACTTCTCGGCCACCCCGCGCTGGTTCATCTCCTCGAGGTTTTCCTTCATCACCACCGTGGACTTCACCAGCAGGCCCGACATGCCCACGACGTCGGCGCGTTTGTCTTGCGCCACTTCGAGAATCGTGTTGATCGGCTGCTTGATGCCGATGTTCACCACCTCGTAGCCGTTGTTGCTCAAGATGATGTCGACAAGATTCTTACCGATGTCGTGGACATCGCCCTTGACCGTGGCGAGCACGATGCGGCCCTTGCCGTCGTCGTCTTCGGATTTCTCCATGTGCGGCTCGAGGTAGGCGACCGCGGTCTTCATCACCTCGGCGGACTGCAGCACGAACGGCAGCTGCATCTGGCCCGAACCGAAAAGCTCACCAACGGTTTTCATGCCGGCCAACAGATCGTCGTTGATGATGTCCAACGGCGGTTTCAGCTGCATGGCCTCGTCGAGGTCGGCTTCCAGGCCGTTGCGTTCGCCGTCGACGATGCGCCTGGCCAGTCGTTCGAGCACGGGCAGCGCCGCAAGCTCGGCAGCGCGCGACTCCTTCGACGACGCCGCCGACACGCCCTCGAACATGCGCATCAGTTCCTGCAGCGGGTCGTAGCCCTCGCGCCGACGGTCGTACACCAGATCCAATGCGACGTTGCGCTGATCCTCCGGAATCCGGTTCATCGGCAGGATCTTGCTGGCGTGCACGATCGCCGAGTCCAGTCCGGCCTCGCGGCACTCATGCAGAAACACCGAATTCAGCACCTGCCGCGCCGCGGGATTCAACCCGAAGGAGATGTTCGAAAGGCCCAGCGTGGTCTGCACGTCGGGATGCCGCTTCTTCAACTCCCGGATCGCCTCGATGGTTTCGACGCCGTCGCGCCGCGACTCCTCCTGGCCGGTGCAGATGGTGAACGTCAGGCAGTCGATGAGGATCGACGACTCGTCGACACCCCAATTGCCGGTGATGTCGTCGATCAGCCGCTCGGCGATTTGGACCTTCTTCTCGGCGGTGCGGGCCTGTCCCTCCTCGTCAATGGTCAGCGCGACCACCGCGGCGCCGTGCTCGGCCACCAGCTCCATGGTCTTGTGGAACCGCGACTCCGGGCCGTCGCCATCCTCGTAGTTCACCGAGTTGATGGCACAGCGCCCGCCCAGATGCTCCAAACCCGCTTGCAGCACGGGGGTTTCGGTGGAGTCCAGCATGATCGGCAGCGTAGACGCCGTCGCCAGCCGGCTGGCCAGCGCGGTCATGTCGGCGACGCCGTCGCGGCCGACGTAGTCCACGCACAGGTCCAACAGGTGAGCGCCGTCGCGGGTCTGTTCTTTGGCGATGTCCAGGCAGCGCTGATAGTCCCCGGCGATCATCGCCTCGCGAAAAGCCTTGGAGCCGTTGGCATTTGTGCGCTCACCGATCATCAACACGGACGCGTCCTGGGCGAAGGGCGTCGCCGCATACAGTGACGACACGCCCGGCTCATAGGTCACGTGGCGCTCGGCGCGCTGCACATTGCGCACAGCCTCGGCGACCTGGCGGATGTGTTCGGGTGTGGTGCCGCAGCAGCCGCCGACCAGCGACAGCCCGAACTCGGCGATGAACCCCGACAGCGCTTCAGCCAATTCCTCTGGCGTCAAAGGGTATTCGGCGCCGTTGGCCCCCAGCACCGGCAGGCCGGCGTTCGGCATCACCGACACCGGCGTGCGTGCGTGCCGCGACAGGTGGCGAAGATGCTCACTCATCTCGGCCGGGCCCGTGGCACAGTTCAGCCCGATCATGTCGACGCCCAGCGGCTCGATCGCGGTCAACGCCGCGCCGATCTCGCTGCCCAGCAGCATCGTGCCGGTGGTCTCCATGGTCACGTGCGTGAACACCGGGATGTGCCGGCCGGCCTGCGCCATCGCCCGTCGTGCGCCCAGCACCGCGGCCTTCAGCTGCAGCAGGTCCTGGCACGTTTCTATCAAGATTGCATCGGCGCCACCGTCGAGCATGCCCAGGGCGGCCTGAATGTAGGCGTCGCGGATCGCAGCGAAGGTGGTGTGGCCCAGCGTCGGCAACTTGGTGCCGGGGCCCATGGAGCCGAGGACGTAGCGACGCCGATCCGGCGTGCTCATCTCGTCGGCGACGCGGCGCGCGACCGCGGTGCCCTTCTCGGAGAGCTCGCGGATTCGGTCGGCGAGGTCGTAGTCGCCGAGATTGGACAGATTGCAGCCGAACGTGTTCGTCTCGACTGCGTCGGCGCCGGCGTCGAAGTAGGCGCGGTGAATGTGCTCGAGCACGTCCGGCCGGGTGTCGTTGAGGATCTCGTTGCAGCCCTCGAGCCCCTTGAAGTCGTCGAGCGTCAGGTCCGCAGCCTGGAGCATGGTGCCCATCGCGCCGTCGCCTACGACGACCCTCTCGGAGAGTGTCGTGAGCAGGTCGGTGTCATAGTTGCGAGGCGAAAGGGGCACGATAACAGGGTAGTCGGCCTAGCAAATTGAGTATTCGGTCAAGACGCTCGCGCCGGCGAAACACGCTCTACGCTGAACTTATGACCCCGTCCGAGGCTACCGGAGGTTTCCAACTGCCCGAATTGCATGACGCGGTCGTGGTAGCGGCGTTCGAAGGGTGGAACGACGCCGGCGACGCGGCCAGCGACGCCTTGGAGCACCTCGACTCAATCTGGGAAGCCGAGCTGATCATCGAGATCGACGACGAGGCCTACTACGACTACCAGGTCAACCGCCCGGTGATCCGGCAGGTGGACGGTGTCACCCGCGAGCTGGTGTGGCCGTCGATGCGGATTTCGCACTGCCGGCCACCTGGCAGTGACCGCGACGTAGTGCTGATGCACGGCGTCGAGCCCAACATGCGGTGGCGGACCTTCTGCGCCGAACTGCTGGCAATCGCCGACAAACTCAATGTGCAGACGGTGGTGATCCTCGGGGCGCTGCTGGCTGACACTCCGCATACGCGTCCCGTGCCGGTGTCCGGCGCGGCCTACTCGCCGGAGTCCGCGCGGTTCTTCGGGCTCGAGGAAACCCGTTACGAGGGCCCGACCGGAATCGCGGGGGTGTTCCAGGACGCGTGCGTGCAGGCCGGAATTCCGGCGGTGACGTTCTGGGCGGCGGTCCCCCACTACGTGTCGCAGCCGCCGAACCCGAAAGCAACGGTCGCCCTGCTGCGCCGGGTCGAAGACGTGCTGGACGTGGAGGTTCCGCTGGCCGACCTGCCCGCGCAGGCCGAAGAGTGGGAGGCCGCGGTCACCGAGATGACCTCCGACGACGAGGAGATCGCCGAGTACGTCGCCCAGCTCGAAGAGCGCGGCGACGCCCAGGTGGACATGAACGAGGCGCTATCCAAGGTCGACGGCGACACGCTGGCCGCCGAGTTCGAGCGGTATCTGCGCCGTCGCGGACGCTAGAAGCTAGGCGCGCTTCTCCAGGGCTTCGGTGCGCGCGCTGAGCGAACGGCCCATCGCCGCCACCTCCGCGTCCATCTTGGCAATGAGGTGAGCCGACCGCTTGACCAGCTGCGCCTCGACAGCGGGCGTGGACAGCAGCGGCTTGAGCCAGCGGAACAGGCCCAGCCAGCCCGGCACGTTGACGTGGGCCTTGCGGGTCTCGATGCCTTTGACGAAGGCGTCCGCGCACTTGTCGACGGACGTGGTCTTGCGCAGCGGTCCCGGTAGGGAATCGATCATCTCGCGGGCGCTGGACAGCTCCTTGCTCTCGCGCACCAGAGGCGTGTCGATCCACAGCATGTGCGCGGAGCCCACGGTGACGCCCTGCGGCGCCAGCTCGAGCCGAAGCGCGTTGGCGAAGTGTTCTACGCCGGCCTTCGACGTGTCGTACGGGACCATCCCGGGCGCGGCGAGATAGGCCGCACCCGACGACACGACCAGCACATGGCCCTTGCGTTCGATGACCGATGGGAGTGCGGCGCGCACGGTATGGAAGACGCCGACGACGTTGACGTCGATCAGGGTCCGAAACGCCGCAGGATCCATGTTCAGCACCGACCCGTACGTTGCGATCCCGGCGTTTGCCAAGACGACGTCGACGCCCCCGAAGCGATCGACGGCCCGGCTGACCGCGGCTTCCATTTGAGCGAGGTCACGGACGTCGGCGAGAAGCGTCAGCACGCGGTCACCGTCCAGGTCGGCGCTCACATCGTGCAGGGCCGCCTCGTCGACGTCGGCCAGCACCACCTTGGCGCCTTTGCGATGCAGCAGACGCCCGACCGCCGCCCCGATGCCGTTGCCTCCGCCGGTGATGAACACCACCTTGCCGTTCACCGAGCTCATGGCGGTGAATCTACAACTCGACCCCCAGCAGCGCGTCGGCAATCGCGCGGACAGTCGCCGGTGCCTGCGCGTCGCGGCCGCCGTACTCCAGCGCGTCGGTGGCCCAACCATCAAGGGCTGCAAGGGCTTTCGGGGTGTCCAGGTCGTCGGCGAGGTATCGGCGAACACGACCGAGGACGTCGGCGGCATCCGGTCCCGTCGGCAGGGCGACCGCTTGGCGCCAGCGGGCCAGTCTGGCCTGCGCGTCGGCGAGAACGTCGGCGCTCCACTCTCGGTCTGACCGATAGTGCTCCGCCAACAGCCCCAGCCGGATTGCGGCGGGTTCGACGCCGTCGGCGCGCAATTGAGAGACCAAAACGAGGTTGCCGCGGCTCTTGCTCATCTTGTGCCCGGCCCAGCCGATCATGCCGGCGTGCACGTAGTGACGCGCGAAACGCCGCTCCCCCGTGACGCATTCGGCGTGGGCGGCCGAGAACTCGTGGTGCGGGAAGATCAGGTCCGACCCGCCGCCCTGGATGTCCAGGCCGGTGCCGATGCGCGACAGCGCGATCGCCGCGCATTCGACGTGCCACCCGGGTCGGCCGGGCCCGAACGGCGCCGGCCAGCTCGGCTCGCCTGCCCGCGGGGCCGACCACAGCAGCGCGTCGAGTTCGTCGGCCTTGCCGGGGCGGTTGGGGTCACCACCGCGCTCGGCGAACAACCGCTTCATGGTTTCGCGGTCATAGCCGGACTCGTAGCCGAACTGCGCTGTGGCGTCCGCGCGGAAGTACACGTCGGGATGGTCGGGATCGTCGACGATGTAGGCCGCGCCCGATGCCAGCAGCTTCTCGACGACCTCGACCACTTCCTCGATGGCCTCTGTCGCGGCGACGTACTCGCGCGGCGGCAGCACCCGCAGCGCCGCCATGTCGTCGCGGAACAGGTCGATCTCCCGGTCGCCGAGCTCCCGCCAGCCCACGCCGTCGCGGTGTGCTCGCTCGAACAGCGGATCGTCGACGTCGGTGACGTTCTGCACGTAATGCACGTCGTGGCCGGCGTCGAGCCAGAGGCGATGTACGAGATCGAACGCCAGGTATGTCGCCGCGTGGCCCAGGTGTGTGGCGTCGTAGGGCGTGATGCCGCAGACGTACATCGTCGCGGTCGGACCTGCGGTGACCGGGCGGACCTGACGATCAGAGCTGTCGTACAACCGAAGTTCTGGCCCGCGGCCCGGGAGCACCGGAACCGGGGCGGAGGACCACGATTGCATGCCGTCGAGAGTAAGCCGGGCCGATTACCAGACGACTCGCCGGATCGCCTCCAGCAGCGTGGGCGCCACTTCTGGCCGACACATCAGGAAGTCCGGCAAGTAGGGGTCGAACTGGTTGTAACGCAGCGCCGAACCGTCCAGGCGCGACGCGTGCAGACCTGCGGCGAGCACCACGCCCGCTGGCGCGGCGTTGTCCCACTCCCACTGGCCGCCGGCATGCAGGTAGGCGTCGACGTCGCCGCGGACCACCGCCATCGCTTTGGCTCCCGCGGAGCCGATGGGCACCATCTCGATGTCCACCACGCTGCTCATCCAGTAGAGAAGCGCAGGCGGCCTGGTCGAGCTGACGGCGATCCGGATGGGCCGGCCGGCAACTGGCTCGCGCGCGTCGAACGTGACGGCGTCGCTGCGGTACAGCTCGCCCTGCGCGGGTAGCGCAACGGCTGCGTCGGTGATCTCGCCGTCGCGCTGCCACAGCGCCACGTGCACCGCCCAGTCGTCACGGCCACGGATCGAGAACTCGCGAGTGCCGTCGAGCGGGTCGACGATCCAGACGCGGTCCTTTTTCAGCCGGCGCAGATTGTCGTGTGCTTCCTCGCTGAGCACGCCGTCGTCGGGCCGTTCGTCGTGCAGCCGCTCGAGGATCAACGCGTTCGCGCGCTTGTCGCCGACCGCCCCTAACTCCCACGGATCGCTGAACCCGTACTCGTCGCGGACGTCCAGGAGCAGTTTCCCGGCCGCGTCTGCGAGCTCGGCGGCCAGCGCCGCGTCGGAAAGGGGCACGCCTGCCAGTATTGCTGACCGCCCGGGTCAAGCACGCGGCACAATCTGGCTGACGGCGTCACGCCGACGCGCGAGGAGAAGCGGCTTGTCATCGCCGTCACACCACGCCTCGCGGCCTCGACCAAGCAGCAGCATCCTCACGAGGAGTCACTTCATGACCGCTCAAACACACTCGCCCCAGCCGCGCAAAGACCTGGTGGAGCGCGCGACACCGTTCCTGCCCGCGGGCAGCGACATACGGCAGGCGTTCATCTGCCAGGCCGCACCCCACTTCGCGTTCTTCGTCATCGCCTACCTGACGGGACTGACCATTCCGTGGATCAAATACCGGTGCGTGGCAGTCACGCCGGAGGCCATCTATGTCCTGGACAGCACCAAGTTCTCCGGTGGCGCCAAGCCCCGGCGTCTGCTGGGCACCATGCCGCGCCAGACGCAGCTCGGGCCGGTGACGGGCCGCTGGGCTCAGATTTCACTGCTCGGCGAACGTCATTGGGTCCACAAACGCTTCCACGACCAGATCGACGCCGCGGACCGCGAGGCCGCACTTCGGTAGGGATGGCGCGTGGCAGCCGCGTTAGAACGCGGGCCACGGGATGGGCCGCCGTCGGTCCGGCGTCGGCATCACCGGATTGTCCAGCAGCGCCTCTGCGCGCCGACGCAGCGCGACCACCTCCTGGCGGGTGATGTGCCCGCGCAGGGCGCGCCCGAGGCTGCCGTCGACGGCGACGCGCAACTGTTCGACGGCGGTCAGCAGGTCGTCGTCGATCGGCTTGCCGGCCCACCCCCACAGCACCGTGCGCAGCTTGTCCTGGGTGTGCAGGCTCACGCCGTGATCGACCCCGTACAGGTTGCCGTCCAAGCCGACGAGGATGTGGCCGCCCTTGCGGTCGGCGTTGTTGATCAGCACGTCGAACACCGCCATGCGGAACAGTCTGGCGTCGTCGATGTGCACCAGCGTGACTTCGTCGCCGGCGTAGTCGTACGCGCGCAGCACCGGCAGATAACCGGCGGGCACCTTGTCAGCCGGGAACAGATCGACGGGGTCGGGTGTGCTGCGTGTGGTGTCTGTCGAGGTGTCGCCGGGCTCCTCGATCCACAGCTGCACCATGCCGCGCCCGGCAGGGCCATCGCGAATAATGGTGTGCGGCACGATATTCCAGCCCAAAGCTTCCGACACCAAGTAGGCACCGACTTCTCGGCCGGCCAAGGTGCCGTCGGGGAAGTCCCACAGCGGCTGCTCCCCGGCGACCGGTTTGTACACGCAGTGCACTCGATGTCCGCAGCGGTCCGCCTCGCACAAGAAGGTCGCATTGCTCGCCGAGCGGATGCGTCCGATGACCGTCAGCTCGCCAGCCTGCAGTGCCTGGACGTCGTCAGGACTCGGCGTCATCAGCCAATGCGCCTCGGCGATAACCGTTGGTGCGCACGCAAATATGGCCGGCCGGATCCAACGGCTCGTCACACAACGGGCACGGCGGACGACCCGCCGAGATGACGCGGTGCGACCGGGCGGCGAATTCGCGGGCCGACTCCGGCGTCAGGAACACGCGCACCGCGTCGGGACCCTCTTCCGCGTCGTCGAGCACCACCGACGCGTCGAACTCGGTGTCGGTGACCGCCAGCAGTTCCACCACGACGGTCTGCGCCTCCGAGTCCCAGCCCAGTCCCATGGTGCCGACCCGGAATTCGGCGTCTACCGGTGTGATCAGCGGGCTGAGGTCCTCCACCTCGCCGGTGTCCGGCGGTATGGGCGTGCCGAAACGGCGGTGAACTTCGGTGAGCAGCGCCCCGATTCGCTCGGCCAGCACGGCCACCTGCTGCTTTTCCAGCACGACGGACACGACGCGGGAATCGTGCACGGCCTGCAGGTAGAACGTCCGGTTTCCGGGCTGGCCGACGGTCCCGGCCACGAAGCGGTCGGGTGAGCGGAACACATGAATAGCGCGGGCCATGACATATCCAAAATACCGGTAGATGCTGCTGCGCCGTAGTTGCGCCGGTGCGTCGGTTCGCTATTCGGTGGAGCCACCCACCACGGCATCGGAGGCGGGTACCTCGCCGTCGGACGGCGGTGCCGTCAGAGCCGCGGCCAGGTCAGCGCCAGTGTGGTTGACGTGCAACACGAAGGGGCGCAGTGGCGTATAGCGGATCACGCTCATCGACGCGGGGTCGGCGACGATGCGCTGGAAGCTGTCTAGGTGCGTGCCCAGCGCGTCGGCCACCACGGCCTTGATCACGTCGCCGTGCGTGCAAGCGACCCACAGCGTGTCACGGCCGTGCTCGTCGGCCAGCCGCTTGTCGTGCTCGCGGACCGCGGCCACCGCCCGGGCCTGGACCTGCGCCAGCCCCTCGCCGTCGGGGAACACCGCGGCGCTGGGCTGGGCCTGCACCACCTTCCACAGCGGCTCCTTGACCAGCTCCCCCAGCTTGCGACCGGTCCACTGGCCGTAGTCCACCTCGGCGAGCCGCTCGTCGAGCACCGGCTCGATGCCGAGCGCCGCGGCCAGGGGCTCCAGGGTGCGCACGCAGCGCAGCAGCGGCGAGGACACCAGTGCGCGGATCGGCAGCGACGACAGCCGGCCTACGACGGCGTCGGCCTGATGGCGCCCGTGCTCGTCGAGATCCACGCCCTCGGACCGGCCCGCCAGCACGTGGGCGGTGTTGGACGTCGACTGGCCATGGCGCAGCAGGATGACTGTCACGTCGCGGACACCACGCCGGTGCCCAGCAGCACCAGCACCGCCGCCCCGACGAGCACCCGGTAGCCGACGAACCAGTACATGCTGTGGCGGACCAGAAACCGCAGAAGCCACGTGATGGCGGCCAGGCCGACCACGAAGGCAATCACCACCGCCACCGCCAGCTGCGCACCCGTGGCGCTCATCCCCTCGTGGACGGGTTTGAACGCATCGGGCAGCGAGAACAATCCCGACGCGAACACTGCGGGAATGGCGAGCAGAAACCCGAAGCGTGCGGCCAAGTCTCGATCCAGGCCGAGGAACAGGCCGGCGCTGATCGTCGCCCCCGATCGCGACACGCCTGGCACCAAAGCCAGGCACTGCGCAAGGCCGACGATCAGCGCGTCACCCCAGCGCAGCTGCTCGGCGTGGCGGGTTTGGCGCCCGACGTACTCCGCCGCGGCGATCACCGCGGAGAACACGACGAGCGCGGCCGCGATCACCCACAAGTTGCGCACCCCGGTGCGGATCTCGTCCTTGAACAGCACCCCCAGCACGCAGATCGGAATGGTGCCGATGATGACGTACCAGCCCATCCGGTAGCCGGTCCGGTCGCGGTGCGCCTTGACGACCAGCCCGTCGAGCCATGCCTTGAGGATGCGCCAGATGTCGCGGGCGAAGTAGACCAGCACCGCCAACTCGGTGCCGAGCTGGGTGACCGCCGTGAACGATGCGCCGGCGTCGTCGGCGAAGAACACCCGGGACGCGATCGCGAGATGGCCCGACGAAGAGATCGGCAGAAACTCCGTCAACCCCTGCACGACGGCCAAGAACACCACTTGCGCCCAAGACATAGCCGTCGGTTCCACGCCGACGACCGTACCTGCAGCAGCTAGCGAACTGGCTGTGCGTCGGCTACCGCATCCCGCACGGCCGCGATAAGGCTGCGCTCGTCGGTGACGTCGATGCCGGTGAGCCGACGGGTGGCCGTCGCCACCACATCTTCAGGCTGCGGCACCGGACCGGCGATGCGTGGCCGGTACACCTCGACCACCAGCTCGTTGCGCATGCAGTAGAACGCAAAGCTGCGGCCGTCGTCGAGCCGACCGAAACCATTGGCATGGACTCCGGCCATCACCTCATCGAAGACAATTTCGTCGCGAGGACACTCGCGGTGGACTGCGAGAGCCATCAGACGACCATTTCGCCGACGTGAATAGACTGGCCGGTCGTTGTCAGCATCGTTGCCACCTCGCAGGCCTACCCGATGATGAGAGGCGCTAAACGTCTCCGTCGGGTGGTCGGCGCTGCGGTGTGCCTGGTGATGCTGAGCGCTTGCTCGTCCGGCTCAGTCGGCAGACCGCCGCCCACCATCGCACCGGCAGGCCCGGCGGTGTCCCCTGCCACCATTTCTGCTCCGACGGGACAGGTGCGTCCGGTGCCGCTCAACGCCAGGGCCGCGGTCTTCGACGCGGCGGCGGGGTCACTGGTGGTGCTGTCCGGTGACCGGCTCGCTGTGGTGACAAGCGGGCCGGTCCGGTTTGTGCAGCTGCCCAGTGCGGCGACGGCACTCACCGGCGACGGCCGCGGCGCGGTGTACCTGTCGGCCCGTGGCGGATACCTGCGTCTCGACGTGCGCGCCGGAGCGGTCACCCGCACCGGCGTGACGGGGCACGACGACACCGAATTCACCGCGATCGGCCTGCGTAGCGACGGCCGGATCGTGCTCGGCAGTGCCGACGGCGCCGTCTACACCCTGAACTCCGACGCCACCGTTGCGGCTTCGGTTAAGATCTTCGCCCGCGTCGATGCCCTTGTGACACAAGGCAATACGGCCGTCGTGCTGGACCGGGGACAGACGTCGGTAACCACCATCGACCCCGACGGCCGCAAGGCGCAGCACGCGCTGCGTGCCGGCGAGGGCGCCACCACACTGGCTGCTGACCCTGTGGGCCGGGTTCTGGTGGCGGACACGCGCGGCGGCGCACTGCTGGTGTTCGGCACGGACCCGCTGATGCTGCGGCAGCGCTACCCCGTTCCCGACGCCCCTTATGGCTTAGCGGGGACCCGTACCCTGGCCTGGGTGTCATTGACCGCGGCCAACGTCGTCGTTGGTTACGATCTGGCCACCGGAATACCTGTGGAGAAGGTGCGTTACCCCACCGTGCGACAACCCGATGTGCTGGCTTTCGACGACGCCACCGGCACCCTGTACGTGGCGTCGGCCAGCGGAGATGGCGTGCAGGTGATCCCGGACGCAGGGCGGCGGCGATGACCTTGGCCGGCTGGGACGTCGAGATGTCCGACGACTACGAATGGGTTCCGCTGCGGCTGCCCCCTGACGTCACCCGTCTGAGTGCGTCGACGCGACTGTCGATCGAAGCCGAATACCGCGGCTGGGAACTGACCCGGGTTCGGCTGTACACCGACGGCAGCCGACGAGTCCTGCTGCGGCGCCGCAAGACTGAACGACCCACCGACCAGCCGGGGATGTAATGCTGTACCGCGCGATGCGGCGGGTGATGTTCTTGGTGCCCGCCGAGCGGATTCACACGTGGGTGTTCTGGCTGCTGCGAGCCGCGATAAGTGTCGGGCCGCTGCGCCATGGGCTGCGCCGGCTTTTGGCGCCGTCTGACCCGGTGCTGGCGTCGACGGTGTTCGGGGTACGGTTCCCCGCTCCCCTCGGCTTGGCCGCCGGCTTCGACAAAGACGGCACCGGGCTGGACGTGTGGGGTGCGTTGGGCTTTGGTTTCGCCGAGGTGGGCACCGTCACCGCGCACCCGCAGCCCGGCAACCGGGCGCCGCGGCTGTTCCGGGTGCCCGCGCAGCGGGCGCTGGTGAACCGCATGGGGTTCAACAACCAGGGCGCCGGCGCGCTGGCCGCGCGACTCGCCCGCCATGTGCCCGATGTGCCGATCGGGGTCAACATCGGCAAGACGAAGGTTGCCGACGACGCGGTCGCCGATTATCGCGCCAGCGCGCGGCTGGTCGGTCCGCTTGCCGACTTCCTGGTCGTCAACGTCAGCTCGCCCAACACCCCGGGCCTCCGCGACCTGCAAGCGGTGGAGGCGCTGCGGCCGATCCTGGCCGCTGTGCAAGCGGAGACGACGACGCCGATGCTGGTGAAGATCGCACCGGACCTGTCCGACGCCGCGGTGGACCAGGTCGCCGACCTTGCCGTCGAACTCGGCCTGGCCGGGATCGTCGCCACCAACACCACGGTCCGTCACGACTTCGGCGAGGGCGGGCTGTCCGGGCCACCGTTGGCCTCGCGCTCGCTGGAGGTGCTGCAACGGCTGTACGCGCGCGTCGGCGACCGGTTGGCACTGGTGAGCGTCGGCGGCATCGAGACCGCCGATGACGCGTGGCAGCGCATCACCGCCGGGGCGTCTCTGCTGGAGGGCTACACCGGGTTCGTCTACGGCGGCGGCTTGTGGGCCAAGCACATTCACGACGGCCTCGCGCAGCGGTTGCGCGAGGGCGGGTTCGCGAATCTGGCCGAGGCGGTGGGCTCGGCGGCGCGCCGTTAGCCCTCTTTCTGCTCGTAGGTGCCGTGGATGACGGCTCGCGCGATCGCGTTCATGAACAGGTTGAAGCCCAGGTAGGCGGGGCTGGCGTCCTCGTCGAGTTCGAGCTTCTCGACCTTGACGGCGTGCACCGCGACGAAGTACCGGTGGGTGCCGTGGCCGGGCGGCGGAGCGGCGCCGACGTAGCGGCGCATCCCCGCGTCATTGACCAAAGTGATTGCGCTTCCTGGCAATTCACTGCCGTCCCCTACGCCGCTGGGCAGCTCGGTGCACGTGGCGGGCAGGTTCGCCACAGCCCAGTGCCAGAAGCCCGAGGCGGTGGGCGCGTCGGGGTCGTACACGGTTACTGCGAAACTGCGGGTCTCTTCGGGGAAGCCGGACCAGCTCAGCTGCGGCGAGACGTCTTCACCGCCGGCGCCCATGATGCCGCTTACCTGAGGCGTTTTCAGCGGTTGGCCGTCTTGAATGTCGTCGGACGTGAGCGTGAACATCGGCAGCTTCGGCAGGAAGTCGTACGGGTTGTACGGAAACGCCATCAGAGGTCCTTTCTGTCAGCAGTGCATCAGTTCAACAGTTCAGCAGGAAGTGCTCGAGCACCTGGGCGCCGAACTTCAACGACTCGACGGGTACCCGCTCGTCGACGCCGTGGAACAGCGACGCGAAATCGAGATCGGGTGGCAGCCGCAGCGGCACAAAGCCGAAGCAACGAATTCCCAAGCGCGCGAAGTGTTTTGCGTCTGTGCCGCCCGACAGCATGTAGGGCACGGTTCTGGCATCGGGGTCCGCGGTCAACAGCGCCGCGTTCATCGCGTCAAGCAGCTCACCGTCGAAGCTCGTCTCGTAGGAGGGCAGGTTGACGATCCATTCGCGACTGACGTGGGGGCCGATCAGCTCGTCGACCTCCTTCTCGAATGCCTTGAGCCGGCCGGGCAGGATCCGGCAGTCGACGACGGCCTCGGCGGTGGCCGGTATGACGTTGGCCTTATAACCGGCCTTGAGCATGGTGGGGTTGGCCGTGTCGCGCAGCGTGGCGCCGAGGATCTTGGCGATCGAGCCGAGCTTGGCCACCGCGCCGTCGATGTCCGGTGAGGTCCAGTCGAAGGTGTAGCCGGTCTCCTCGGAGACGGCTTGCAGGAACTGCTCGACTGCGTCCGTCATCACAATCGGGAACTGGTGCCTGCCGAGTTTCGCCGCCGCCTCGGCCACCGCGGTAACCGCGTTGTCGTCGTGGATCATCGAGCCGTGACCCGCTCGGCCGCGCGCGGTCAGCCGCATCCACATCATGGCCTTCTCGGCCGTCTCGATCAGATACAGCGTGCGCTCGCCGCCGTCTTTGCGCGGCACGGTCAGCGAGAAGCCGCCGACCTCGCCGATGGCCTCGGTGACGCCATCGAACAGGTCTTGGCGGTGCTCGACGAGCCACTTGCAGCCGTACGTGCCGCCGGCCTCCTCGTCGGCCACGAACGCGAACACCAGGTCGCGCGGCGGCACGATGTCGTTGCGCTTGAAGTGCCGGGCGGCCGCGAGCGTCATGCCCACCATGTCCTTCATGTCGACCGCTCCGCGACCCCACACGTAGCCGTCCTCGACCGCGCCGGAGAACGGGTGCACGCTCCAGTCGGCCGGCTCGGCGGGCACCACGTCGAGATGTCCGTGGATCATCAGCGCGCCGCGGCTGGAATCCTTACCCGGCAGGCGGGCGAACACGTTGGCCCGGCCCGGGGCCGCCTCGATGTACTGCGCCTCGTAGCCAACCTCGTCGAGCTGTTGCGCCACCCACTGGGCGCACTCGCGCTCGCCTTTGGTGGTGGCGGGATCGCCGGTGTTGGACGTGTCGAAGCGAATCAACGCGCTGACGAGGTCGACCACCTCATCGATCGCACCTGTCACAAGTCCCTTTCCTACCATTGTGGGTGGCGGCAGGTGACGAGCGCTCGGCGAACAACCGAGAGGCAACTTGGGTCCGGCACGCAGAATCCGATAGCCTTAGCTGCCCACACAGGTCCGAGTGGCGGAATGGCAGACGCGCTAGCTTGAGGTGCTAGTGCCCTATTAACGGGCGTGGGGGTTCAAGTCCCCCCTCGGACACAATTTTTAGGCACAGCCCGCCGGGATTCCGGCGCCAGTTTCTGGGACCTGCACCAGGAAACCGTCGCTGTGATGCTGATGCCACGCCATACGCACCAATGCCATTGAGGCACAACGCTTTCGGCCAACTCGGACAGCTCCCCCTCGACCCGGAAGAGCTGGCTGCGCGACTCGCTGGGCTGGACAGCGCAGGCACCTTGGAGCGTCTGACGGCCGAAGGCGTGATTGGCAAGGCCAACGCGCGGCGGCCCGTCGCAGCGGGTAGGTCGCGGCCTCGACCGCGGCGGCCGGTGGCTGACCGGGTCAGCGACCAGCGGCGCTGACCGGTGCCGCTCGTCTACTTCGACGCCAGCGCCTTCGTCAAACTTCTCACCGCCGAGACAGGCAGCTCGCTGGCGTCCGCGCTATGGGACGGCTGCGACGCCGCTTTGTCCAGCCGTCTGGCTTACCCCGAAGT
This sequence comes from Mycobacterium sp. NGS39, assembly GCF_059812765.1. NCBI lineage: Bacteria > Bacillati > Actinomycetota > Actinomycetes > Mycobacteriales > Mycobacteriaceae > Mycobacterium > Mycobacterium sp. NGS39. Next base: position 42,733 of record NZ_JCALDH010000019.1, read on the forward strand.
CCGCGCCGCGCTCGCTGCAGCAGCCCGCAATCACGACCTAACTCGATCCGAGCTCGCCGCCGCCGAGCGTGACTGGGACGATATCTGGGCCGCCACCCGCCCAGTCGAACTCACCGCGAGGGTCGAACAGCACGCCGGCCGCCTAATGGGAGTTGATCGGCGG